>CAJOKM010000006.1 GCA_905235205.1 uncultured Clostridia bacterium
GTCAAAACCGTGTTCGCGCTTGAATCCGTTCCGCCGTTCGACGGGATCGAAACGATCCCGGTCAGCGAAAGCGTTTTGGACGCGCTCTGCACCGCAAAGACGCCGCAGCGTATGTGCGCCGTGGTCGAAACGCCGCCCTGCGCCTGCCCCGAACGCTATCCGGACGGGCTCTGGGTCGCGCTGGACCGGCTGCAGGACCCGGGCAACCTCGGCACGATCATCCGGACCGCCGACGCGCTCGGCGCGCGCGGCGTGCTGCTGAGTCCCGACTGCGCCGATCCGTTCTCTCCGAAAGCGCTGCGCGCGGCGATGGGATCGACCTATCATCTGCCGCTGTGCGTCGGAGACCTCGAAACAGAGCTTTCAACGCTGTCCGCGCAGGGGTTTACCTGCATCTGCGGACACTTAAACGGCGAAGAAACGCTGCCCGCCGCGACAAAGCGCATGGCGCTGGTCATCGGCAACGAGGGGCAGGGCGTTTCGGAACGGACGGCGGCGCTCTGCATGCGCTACCGCCTGCCGATGCGCGGACGCGCGGAATCGCTGAACGCCGCGGTGTTTGCGGCGCTTCTGATGCAGACGCTTTTGAACGCAATGCCGGAATAGGAGGGCAAGGATGAAACAGACGAATCAAATCCATACCATCGTGATCACGGGCGGACCGTGCGCGGGTAAAACGACCGCCATGAGCTGGCTTCAGAACGCGCTGACCGACAGCGGCTACGCGGTCATGTTCATTCCGGAGACGTGCACCGATCTCAACAACAGCGGCGTCACGGCGCGCGCGTCGCGCACGAACTTCGAGTTCCAGCGCGTGCAGGTGCGCTACCAGCTTCTGCGCGAGCAGATTTACCGTCAGGCGGCGGAAGCGAGCGCGTCGAAGGAGGTCGTGATCGTTTGCGACCGCGGTTCGATGGACGACAAGCCGTACATGTCCGAAGCGGAGTTTGCCGCAATCTTAAAGGAGCTCGGGCAGAACGAGGTCGCGTTCCGCGACAAGTACGACGCGGTGTTTCATATGGTCACGGCGGCGAAGGGCGCGGAGGCGTTCTATACCACCGACAACAACACCGCGCGCGTCGAAACGCTGGAGGAGGCGATCGAGCTCGACGCCAAAACGCTCGCCGCGTGGGCGGGACATCCGCACCTGAGGATCATCGACAACTCGACCGACTTCAACGGCAAGCTCGTCCGGCTTTTGCGCGAGGTCATGACCGCGCTCGGCAAGCCCGCGCCGTTCGAGCACGCGCGGCGGTTTCTCGTCGAGCAGCCGGACCGGCTCTGGCTCGAAACGAATCCGGCGTGCCGCCGCGTGGAGATCATCCAGACGTATCTCACCGACGTGCAGGGCGAAAAGCGCCGCATCTGCATGCGCGGAAACGACGGCAGTTATATCTATTATTTAACGACGCACTGCACCGGAACGGACGGCAGCCGCATCGAGACGGAGAAACGGCTCTCGCTCGACGACTACCAGCGGCTTTTGATGGAGGCGGATCCCGCCTGCCGCCCGATCCGTAAAACGCGCTACTGCCTTGTGGACGACGCGCAGGCGTATGCGGTCGATTTCTATCCCAACTGGACGGACAAGGCGATGCTGCAGGTCGAGCTCAACGACCCGAACGCCGCGGTGCATATCCCGGACGTATTCCGCGTCCGGCGCGAAGTGACCGACGACCCGGAATACCAGAATTACGCGATGGCGAAGGTGCGGTAACGCAGGAACGACCAAAATACTGAACCGCCGGCACGTTTGCGCCGGCGGTTTTCGTATGGATATTGTTTATTTTCTTCTGTTCTTCGCGCGAACCAAAATCACGCAGATCACGACGCTGATCAGAACGACCGCGGCGACGATGCCGATCAGAATCCAGGCATTCGGCGACGGTTCCGGAAGATCGGGGATGATCGCGTCAGAAAGAAGCGTTTTCATTTGTCCGCCCTCCGTTTCTTCCGCTTCGTCAGCAGAACGATCAGCACGACCAGTCCCGCAATGAGGACGGAAGCGCCGATCATGGCGAGACAGGCGATCAGCGCGCCCGATGAAACGCATCCGCCCGTGACACGTTCGACGGGATCGACAATGATGTCGGGGAATACATGCAGCATACTGTGACACCTCCTATAAAATGAATGTGGTTATGATCAAACCCGTTCCGTAGGAAACGGCGTTTGCGACGAGGGAAACGAGGAACGGCCGTCTTGCTTCGGTCAAAAGCCGGTAGACGATCCATTCGACGACGACCGCCGCGACCTCAAGCACCGCGATCACGGCGAACACGGGAAGCGGCGTGTACAGCTTGCCGAGCAGGTACAGCACGTTCACCGCGGGATTGGTCATCACGTTGGCGAGCAGGACGATGAGAAGCTCCTTTTTGCGCAGTCCCATCAGCATGCAGACCGGCACCTCGACGGCAAGCGTCAGAAGAAGTGCCGAAGAGAGCGAAATCAGGTATTCCATCGCGGCTCCTTCAGCCCGATCACGAGCAGCACGAGCGAGACGACGGCGAATCCGCCGTGCAGCCACGGCAGCGCGGGCAGTGAAAAACCGAGAAACAGCGGCACGGTGCCTAAGAACAGCGCGGCGGTCAAAAGTCCGAACGCGCCGCCCTTCGCGCCTTTTAGAAGCCGCGCCGAGCCGAAGAGCGTGATCGGCATCGACATATTGAACAAAAACAGCGCGACAAGCGCAAGCGCCGGATGCAGCGGGAAGAACAGCAAAAGCGCGCACAGTCCGAGCGAGCCGATCGACGTCGGGATCGGACCGAACCGGTCGGAAACGAATCCGCCCGCCGCCTTGCCGCCCGCAAGACACAGGACCGGGATCAGTCCCGCAAGAACAGGATGCAGCGGATCGAGCAGCGTTCCGGTCGAGAACGCGGCGGTCGTGCCCATAAACGAGCGCAGAACGACAACGAGGAAGAGCAGCAGCAAAAGCGGCAGTCCGTGCTTTGGCAGCGCGAGGGAGAAGTCGGCGTTTTCGGAAACGCAGCGCGTTTCAAGGAATCCGATCAGCGTCATGCCGACGCCGCACAGCAGCATCAGCAAAGGCAGCAGCCAACCATGCGCGGCAAAGAAGCCCGCATAGACGCGCCCGAGATACAGCCCGATCGCGCCGGGCGAGACAAACATGCCGAGCGGACCGGCTTTTTCGCCGGAATCGTTGAGCACTTCGACGCCGCCGCCGACGTGGAACGCGCCGTTGCCGAGTCCCGCGACAATGACCGCAAGCAGCGGATGGAAGCGCAGAAAACATGCCGCGGCGACGAGCAGACACCCGACCGAGGCAAACGGCAGGTTCCGGTTCAGCCGGTCGGCAAGGAATCCGAGCGGCAGCTGCATCAGAAACGCGCAGGCGTTATAGAACACCATGCACAGCCAGGCGTTTTCGCCGCGCTCCATGCCGAAGAACAGCGCGGCGCAGCAGAAATCCACCGCGGCGTGCGACACGGAAAGGACGGTGAGCTTGTTGATCCTGAAAAAACGCATAGGAGCCCCCTCTCTGGCGCGTCTGATCTCTTTATCGGTTATACCGGACAGCCGACGGGCCGGTTGCGAAATCAGATCGGCACGTTGTAGATCCGTTTCACGTGCTTTCTGCCGGGCAGCATGATGGTCAGCACGCAGACGACGTTGAACAGATTGACCAGCAGCGCCACATGCGGAACCGTGAGCTGAAACGATACCGAACCCACGGAGATCATTGTCGCGCGGTCGTTGACGAGTGCCCCGATCGCGCCGCCGATCAGCTGTCCCAGAATGGAGCCGAGCATGTTGAACATCAGGAACACGCCGTTGAAACGGCCGCGGATCGAGTCGGGCACATAGCTTTGCGTTGCGGCGATGCGGATGTTGTAGCTGTTGACCGCAAGGATGCCCGAGAGGAGGTTCATCAGGCACATCCCCCACCAGAGCGTGTTCGGCAGCAGGAGATATCCGCCGTCGAGCACGCAGATCGACAGGTACACGCACACCGCGATCAAAAACTTCTTGTCGGTCGGATACTTCAGAAAATACTGGATGCCGCCGCCGGCAAGCCGCCCGACCGTATTGCAGGCGGAAACGACGGTGAACAGCAGCACGCCCGTCGCAAACGGCGCGGGGATCGTTTCCGGCGCCATGCGGTAGAAGTACGGCTGCAGAAGGACGTTGATGATCCCGTATCCGAGCATCGAGGTAAAGAAGTAGATCGTAATGACCGCAAGTCCCTTTTCGCGTTTCAGATACGCGATGCCCTCCTTGAAGTCGGACACGAACTGTGAAAAGCGGACCGAGCCTTTTTCGGAAATCTGCGCTTCGTCGAGGCGGATGCGCGTTTCAAAGATCGCCGCGATCAGAAACGTCGCCGCATTGAACAGGAACAGAAACGCGATCCCCTTGTCGCTGATCGTATAGGCGAGCCCCGCGACCGGGATCATGACCGCCGCGGAGAGCGGATATAAAAGACTGGAGATCGAATACGCTCTTCGGAAATTGCCCTTCGGGATCAGGTTCGGATACAAACTCTCGTATGCGACGTTGTAAACGCTGTCGATCGAGCCGATGATCACGCTTCCGGCAAGAAACGCGAAATAGTTGAACCAGCCGTTGTATAGTATAATGAAGAGAACGGCGTAGATGCCCGCCGAGATGAAGTCCAGTGTGTAGATGACCCTGCGCCGTGAAAAGCGGTCGAGGTACGGCCCGACAAACAGCGGCAGCAGGATGCGCGGAAGGCTGTACAGCACCATGAACGCGGCGAACGCAATCGAGTTTTCGGTCTCCGCGTACACCAAAAGACCCATCGCCCAGCCCGCCACGGCGGAGCCGAGCATGGAGATCAGCGAACCGACGGTAATGATCGTGAAGTTCCTGCTCCAAAGCGATGCCGGCCGTTCTTCCATATGCGCCCTCTCCCGATCCGAACCGATTGCCGCGTCCGCGGCGGATGATACTCAGTATACCATACCGACAGGAAAAGAACAAGAGCGCGGCACGCTCCGAAAAACTCCGGTGCCGGCAAGCGAAATGAATAATATGCACAAACAGACGGACAATATACGGAAAAGAATATATTATTTTCCAAAAAAACAGACAAATCGGCGCTTTTCAGGCAAATCAACGCCGAAGATTTGTAAAAAGCGGGAAAAACAGTTGAAATTTCTGAACCGTTGCGCTAAAATCGTATTAGCAAATTCGGAATGGATATGCAATCGGGTTCCGAAGGGTTCGGATGCACACGCAAAGCGAAAGGAGTATGTCGTTGGCAAAGCAGGACGGCGAGTCGCCCAAAGAGCGCGAACCGCGCTTGATCGGCAGGCGATACCGCTATACCAAAGACTATAAGCGGACGACCTATGTCGGCGCGAACGGCAGGCCCAAGGAGCGTGTCGTCTATATCGGCAAGTGGATCTGCCCGACCGACGAACCCGAGACGTACCGCAGGATCGTTCTGGTTCTGCGGATTGCGGCCGGCATTGCGGCTGCTGCGGTTGTCGGCGCGCTTTTGATTGTTCCGGCGCCGATGGAACACAAATGGTATGTTCCGGTGCTGGTGCTTTCGCTGTTCCCGCTTGCATACGCGGTGATCGGCGCGTGCCTGCTGCCGAACAAGCCCACCCCGATGGAGCGGGCGAAGTTCGATAAGAGCTTTCAGAGAATGAAGCAGTCGGCTGTCGCGGGACTGATCATTCTTGCGCTGGCGGCGATCGGCGCGATCGTCTATTGGATCCTCAAAGCGACCGGCGTTTTTCAAAACGCCGCGCCGTTTGCGCTTTCCGACGGGATCTTCTTCGTCTGCCTGCTGCTTAGTGCGGCGGCATACGTCGCGATCTATCGGGAAGCCGGAAAACTGCATACCGAGACGCGGGAGAACGCCGCGTACAAACCCTTGTAAGAGGGAAATCCACGGGATTACCGGACCCATCGAAAGCAGAAATTTCCGACAGGAGATTGACAACTTTCGATGTATGCCGTATAATCTAAGCGTGTTTCCATATGCACAATAATTAAGGAGGAACAAACAATGCAAAATTTGAAGAGAATCCTTGCTGTTCTGGTGGTTCTCGTGATGGTTCTGGCGGTTGTCGGCTGCACCAATACGCCGGCAAACCCGGATGCAAACGTCACGGACGCTCCCGTTCAGCCTGACAATCCGGACCAGCCCGATCAGCCGGACCAGCCGGATCAACCGGACGATACCAACGACGCTCCTTTGGTCGTTGCCTACAGCCCGTTCTCCCAGAAGTTCAGCCCGTTCTATGCGGATACCGCATATGATCAGGATGTCGCGGGTATGGTCGCCCTCGGTCTGATGACCACCGATCGTATGGGCGGTATCATCTACAACGCAATCGAAGGCGAAACCGTCAACTACAACGGCACGGATTATCTGTACACCGGCGCTGCGGATCTCTCCGTCAACTATGACGAGGCGTCCGACACCACCGTCTATACGGCGAAGATCCGTGACGACCTGAAGTTCTCCGACGGCGTACCGGTAACGGCGGATGACATCATCTTCACGTACTACACCTACCTCGATCCGTCCTATGTCGGCTCCACCTCGCTGAGCTCTTATGATATCGTCGGCCTGCAGAACTATCGCACGCAGACCACGGACGAAGTCTATGCGAAGTATGCCGAGATGGCGAAGGCGATCTTCGATGCAGGCCGTGACGGCTATGTTGAGAACGATCTCTACACCGAGGATCTGTACAATGCGTACTGGGCCGAGATGGATGCGCAGTGGACGGCTGTCTGCCAGGGCATCGCGGATTACGTCAACAACAACTACGGTGTTGATGATTACGCGCCCATGGTCGGCAAGACCACCTATGCGGAAATCGCAGAGAACGAAGGCCTGAAGATGGCTTACGGCATGGCGCTGTGGGGATTCGGCCAGCTCAACGAGGACGGCACGTTCACCAACGGCATCGACACCTGGGATCTCGCTGAGACGTTCCCGACCGTCGAGGACTACTACAAAGCGACGTTCGAAGCGTACGAAGGCGACGTTGACGCGTTCTTCGGCACCGAAGCAACCGGCAACGAAGCGGGCTCCGCGCATGAGCTCGCAGATGCAAACTTCATTGCGACCTACGGTCCGCAGGATGAAGCGATGGGCGGCGAAGGCGTCAAATCCATCGAAGGCATCAAGAAGATCGACGACTACACCGTCGAAGTTACCGTGAACGGTTATTCCGCGCCTGCTGTTTACAACATCCTCGGCATCACCATCACCCCGATGCACTACTATGGCGACGAGTCGCTGTATGACTATGAGAACGGCATGTACGGCTTCAAGTTCGGCGACCTGTCCAAGGTCAAGAGCCTGACCGAAGTCCCGCTGGGCGCAGGCCCGTACGTCTTTGTCGAGTACAAGGATAAGGTCGTCACCTTCAAGGCAAACCCGTACTGGTTCAAGGGCGAGCCCAAGATCAAGACCATCCTGTTCAAAGAGACTGCTTCCGCGGAAGTTGCGACCGCTCTGAACACGGGCGATGCAGACGCGGGTGAAATGACCGGTTCCCGTACCCGTTTCGAGGAAGTCGCTTCCTACAACAGCAACGGCGAAATCACCGGTGACGTCATCACGACCTCCAAGGTCGACAACCTCGGCTACGGCTACATCGGCATGAACGCGGATACCGTCAATGTTGCGGGCAACCCGAGCTCTGATGAATCTAAGGCTCTCCGTAAGGCACTTGCCACCGTTCTGGCTGTGTATCGTGACGTTGCGTACGATTCGTACTACGGCGAGGCGGCGTCCGTCATCCAGTACCCGATCTCCAACACCTCCTGGGCAGCGCCGCAGGCGTCCGACCCGGGTTACAAGATCGCGTTCTCCGTGGATGCGCAGGGCAACGATCTGTACACCGCAGACATGTCCGCTGAGGACAAGTACGCAGCCGCGAAGGCGGGCGCTCTGACCTGGTTCGAAGCAGCGGGTTACACCGTTGAGGACGGCAAGGTCACCGCGGCTCCCGAGGGCGCGAAGCTGAGCTACGAAGTCATCATCCCGGGCGACGGCCAGGGCGATCACCCGTCCTACACCGTTCTGACCATGGCGAAGGAAGCTCTCGAAGCAATCGGCATCGAGCTGATCATCAATGACCCGGCAGACTCCAACGTTCTGTGGGATTCCCTCGATGCAGGCACGCAGGAACTCTGGTGCGCAGCATGGGGCTCCACGATTGATCCTGATATGTACCAGGTCTACCATGGCGACAACATCGTCGGCAAGGGCGGCACGGACAGCAACCACTACCACATCAACGATGCGACGCTGAATGAGAAGATCATGGAAGCGCGTACCTCTGATGACCAGGCGTTCCGTAAGGCGACTTACAAAGAGTGTCTCGACATCATCGTTGACTGGGCAGTTGAGATCCCGGCGTATCAGCGCCAGAACTGCATCGTGTTCAGCACGCAGCGCATCAACATCGACACTCTGACTCCGGACATCACCACGTTCTGGGGCTGGATGAACGATCTCGAGCTGCTCGAAATGAACTAAGCAGAACACCTAAGTCTCTAAGTCAACAAACTTAAGGGCAAACCGGTTGAGCCCACCGCAAGGTGGGCTCAACCGACATTCCGGTATTATTACGCGGCGTAAAGCCGCGAGAGGGTGGTACGCATGTGGAAATTTCTTGTTAGAAGACTTCTTCTCGGCATACTGATCGTTGTGCTCGGCGCATTCGTCGTGTATGCCGTCATTCGCTGCCTGCCCGCCTCCTACATGGAGAAGATGGCAAGGCAATTGTCGGCAGGTTCCCAGGGACGTGTTCACTGGCAGGACATGCTTGAAATACTGAATAAACAATACGGCATGGACGGGGACATCTTCTCCGGCTATGTAAAATGGCTGTTCAAAGCCGTTCAGGGTGATTTCGGCGATTCCTGGAAGTATATGCAGCCCGTGACGAAGATCTTTGGCGAGGTGATCTGGTGGTCGGTTCTGATGAACGTGATCACGCTGCTCGTCGAGGTTCTGATCTCGATCCCACTCGGCGTTCTTGCCGCGCGCAAGCAGTATCATTTTACGGACTATGCCGTTACGGTATTTGCGCTGGCGTGCATTTCACTTCCGTCGTTCTATATTGGCACGTTGTTCAAGTACATTTTTGCGCTGAAGATTCAGATATCGAGCGATAGGGGCATGGTTGGTCTTTTACCGCTGTACGGAATCAAGGGCAATAACTACGAAAATCTCAGCGCGCTGGGCAAGGTCTGGGATGTTACGAAGCATCTGATCCTGCCGGTGGCGACGCTTTCCATTTTGTCTATCGGTTCTCTGGTGCGTTATTCCCGCACCAACATGCTGGAGGTTTTGAACGCGGACTATATCCGTACTGCGCGTGCAAAGGGCCTTTCCGAGAACGTCGTCATCAACAAGCACGCGTTCCGCAACACGCTGATCCCGCTTATCACGCTGTTCAGCGGACTGCTGCCGAGCTTTTTCGGCGGCGCCATGATCACGGAAACGATTTTCCAGATCCCGGGCATCGGGTATAGGTCCTATGAAGCCATGCTGCAGGGCGATATCCCGTTCGCCATGTTCTATACGACGTTTATTATGGTGCTGACACAGCTCAGCCTGATCCTGTCCGACATCATGTACGCCGTCGTCGATCCTCGCGTACGCATCAACTGAGGAGGTGCAACCATGCTGAGAATTAACGAAACTGCAGAACAGCAGAAGCAGGAAGCCCCCCAGGAGCAGATGAAGCTCGACGACGCGCGCCGCGTCAAGGTTCTTTCGCCGGGCATGCTGGTCTTCAAGCGGTTCATCCGCAACAAGCTCGCGGTGGTCGGCATCATCATCCTTGCGGTGATGTTTATCTTCTCTTTCATCGGACCGTTCTTCTCGCCGTATTCAAGAGCGCAGCTCTTTACCAAGGAAGTCGAGGAATGGGGCGATTATGCAACGGGAAGATTCAACGCGGAGTCCCGCTTTATGGGCGATACAACATCTTCGATGAACTCCGCCGTTTTGAAGGCGCTCGGAAGTCAGAAGTCCGGCAACAAGTATGTGCTGACGGAGGGACAGGAGATCCCGTTCGAGGCGAGTAAGAGCCATTATACGCTAAGGGTCATCAACCCGAGCGAGACGGCGCCGAGCTGCGCGATCTTCGGAACCACCGAAGTCGCAAAGTTTGCAAAAGGCGAACTGAAATCGTATGATGAGAACCTGATCGATCAGGCGACGCTCGACTTCTTTAAGGAGGACGCCGCTTCCGACAGCAAGGAGAAGGAGATCGAGTTCAACGGGGTGACCTATTCGGTCGAACGGAGCAAGGTCGAAACGAGCTATTTCGCACCCTCCGAGGAGCCGATGGCGGTTTCCACCTACAATATCTATTCCGCCCTGCTCGGTAAAGTCGCAAAGCTGCAGGCGGATACCGAGTTCCTGCACAGTGTCAGCGCCGCAGTGAACGCGGGCGAAACGAGCATTTCGTACGACGGCGAGACCTATACGCTTACAGGAGATGTTGAAAACGGATTCGTTCTGACTGCGGCAAACGGCACCGAGCTGTTCGACATTACGCGCGCCTTCCGTTCCGCACAGATCAACCTGACTGAAACGAACGACAAGGGCGAGGAGGAACTGAAGGAAGTTGACTTTGTTTCCACCCTTTCCGACGAGACGGCGTTCAACGAAGCGCTGAAGGCTGCGATCAATGCCGGCGAGACCTCGTTCACCTTCGACGAAGTGGAGTACACGGTCTCTTCGGATGAAGCGGAGACCTATGTGATGCTGCCGGACGGTCAGCTTGCGATGACCGTTGCGAACAGCTTCGACCCGATCGAATCGAAGTACGACGTTCTGAACCAGGACTTCCGCTTCGCGTATGCAACAGAACAGGCGATCGCGGACGGTCAGCAGTCGTTCCAGTACGACGGTGAAGCGTATACGCTGGTGAATAACGGCGCAGACTACACCGTAATGAACCCGATGGGCGAGGAGTCCGTGCTGGTCTCCGACGTTGCCTACGGTCCCGCAAAGAACGGCATCGTGCTGACGGTCGACTTCATCCTGAAGCTGCAGGATGCGATGCGCAATAAGCAGAGCAGCTTCACGTTCGTCAACCAGTACGGCGAAGAGACCGAAACGCGCATCACGGTCGTCAACGAAAACTACTACGTGCAGACGATGCAGACTGTGTCGCTCCTTGACGCAAGATCCGGGCTCTCGAGCAAGCATCTGCTCGGCACAGACGTCAACGGCATGGACGTGTTCACGCGCCTGATGTACGGCGGCAGAGTTTCCCTGCTGGTCGGCTTCGTCGTCATTTTCTTTGAGATCATCCTCGGCGTTATCGTCGGCGGCCTGTCCGGATACTTCGGCGGCGTGGTCGATACGATCCTGATGCGTTTCGTCGAGCTGTTCAATGCGATCCCGTTCTACCCGATGCTGATCATCGTCGGCTCGGTTATGGACAATCTGCATTTTGACGCATACTCGCGACTGATGATGACGATGGCGATGCTCGGTATCCTCGGCTGGACCGGTATCGCGCGTATGGTCCGCGGTCAGATCCTCTCGCTCCGCGAGCAGGACTTCATGATCGCGACCGAAGCGACCGGCATCAAGACGAGCCGCCGCATCTTCCGTCACCTGGTCCCGAACGTCATGCCGCTGCTGATCGTTTCGGCAACGTCCAGCCTCGGCGGCATCATCATCACGGAGTCGACGCTCGGCTTCCTCGGTCTCGGCGTCAAGTACCCGATGGCATCCTGGGGCTCGATCATCAACCAGGTCAACGATATGCAGGTCATGAACACCGCGTGGTGGATCTGGATCCCGGCAGGCGCATTCATCCTGCTGACGGTTCTGGGCTTCAACTTTGTCGGTGACGGTCTGCGCGACGCGTTCGACCCGAAGATGAAGCGATAAGGGGGACTGAACAATGGCTAAGAGAAAAGGCGTAAACTATATCTCCCGCAGAGAGTCTGCAAAGATCTCCCGCGAGAACCGCAAGATCACGAACGCGATGGAGCGCAAGCGTAACCGCAAGCACGTCGATCCGTCCGAATATATGACCGAGATGCACGATCCGAACAACGTCGTGGAGTTTGATAACGTGCATACGTACTTCTTCACCGACATCGGCACGGTCCGTGCAGTCGACGGCGTTTCGTTCAACGTTCCGCAGGGCAAGACGGTCGGCGTCGTCGGCGAGTCCGGCTGCGGCAAGTCCGTTACCTCGCTCTCGCTGATGCAGCTGGTGCAGCGTCCGCAGGGTCAGACCGTGGAAGGCGAAATTCGCTTCAACGCGGGCGACGGCGAAGTGTACGACATCGTGAAGACGCCCACCAAGGTCATGCAGCACATCCGCGGCTCGAAGATCTCCATGATTTTCCAGGAGCCGATGACCTCCCTGAATCCTGTTTTCCGGATCGGTCAGCAGGTCAACGAGGTTCTGGAGCTGCACTATCCCGACTGGTCGGAAGAACAGGTCAAGGCAAGAACGATCGAGATGCTCGAAATGGTCGGCATCGCAAACAGCGAAGGCGTTTACATGATGTATCCGCACGAGCTGTCCGGCGGTATGCGTCAGCGTGTCATGATCGCTATGGCGCTTGCCTGCGACCCGAAACTGATCATCGCAGACGAGCCGACGACCGCTCTGGACGTGACCATTCAGGCGCAGATCCTCGATCTGCTGCGCACCCTGAAGGATCGCATCAATTCCAGCATCATGCTGATCACGCACGACCTCGGCGTTATCGCCGAGATGGCGGATTACGTTGTGGTCATGTATTCCGGCAGGATCGTTGAAAGAGGTACGGCTGCGGAAGTCTTCCAC
This sequence comes from uncultured Clostridia bacterium, assembly GCA_905235205.1. Classification (GTDB taxonomy): domain Bacteria; phylum Bacillota; class Clostridia; order Christensenellales; family CAG-138; genus UBA3792. The sequence continues at coordinate 12,795 of CAJOKM010000006.1, forward strand.
AATCCGTGCCACCCGTACACGATCGGTCTGATGGCTTCAAAGCCGGTGGTCAATCGCCGCGTCGATCGTCTGTACAGCATTCCCGGTTCGGTTCCGAATCCGATCAACATGCCGAACTACTGCTACTTCCGCGATCGCTGCGAGAAGTGCACCGAGAAGTGCAACGGTGAGTATCCGCATGAGATCTACGTAAGTCCGACGCACATGGTAACCTGCTACCTGTATGAGGACAAGAAGGAGGACTGACATGGAAGCTGTCGAAAAGAAAGTAGAAGAAAAGAAGATCCTCACCAGACAGGAGATGTTCGCTCAGCTCAACGAGCGCATCAAGGAGATCAAGGCGGAGCCTTCGATCGAGCACGACCCGAACAACGTTCTGGAAGTGCACAACCTGGTGAAATACTTCCCGATCAAGACCGGTCTGTTCTCCCGTGTAACGGGTTACGTCCGTGCGGTTGACGGCGTTTCGTTCAACATCAAGCGCGGAACGACGATGGGTCTCGTCGGCGAGTCCGGCTGCGGCAAGACCACGGTCGGCAAGACGATCCTTCGCCTCAACGACAAGACGGCCGGTCAGGTCAAGTTCAACGGCATTGAGATCCATGATCTGCCGAAAGAGGAACTCCGGAAACTGCGTCCGAAGATCCAGATGATCTTCCAGGATCCGTATTCGAGCCTGTCGCCGCGTCTGCCGATCGCCGAGATCATCGGGGAAGCGGTGCGCGAGCACAACGTGGTTCCGAAGGATGAGCTGGACGATTATCTTGATGAGGTTATGAAGCAGTGCGGTCTGCAGATCTATCATAAGGACCGTTATCCGCACGAGTTCTCCGGCGGTCAGCGTCAGCGTATCTGCATCGCGCGTTCCATCGCATTGAAACCCGACTTCATCGTCTGCGACGAACCGGTTTCCGCACTGGACGTTTCGATTCAGGCGCAGATCATCAACCTGATGATGGACTTGCAGCAGCAGTTGGGTCTTACCTATCTGTTCATTTCGCACGACCTCTCCGTCGTCGAGCATATTTCCGACACGATCGGCGTTATGTACCTCGGCAACATGGTTGAGTACGCGAGCAAAGAGCAGATCTTCGCGAACCCGCTGCATCCCTACACGGAAGCGCTGTTCTCGGCGATCCCGGTCCCGGATCCGGATTACAAGATGAAGCGCGTCATTCTGCAGGGCAGCATTCCGTCACCGGCGAATCCGCCGTCCGGCTGTAAGTTCCACACCCGCTGCGCAAAGTGCATGGGCATCTGCAGCGAGTGCGCGCCGGAAACGAAAGAGGTAGAACCGGGTCATTTCGTAGCCTGCCACCTGTACGACTGAGATGGCACGCAAACCGAAGCAGTATGAGGACGACGACGGTCGCACGATCGTCAATATGAACGTCGAGGGCATGCCGTGGTACGACGCGCGTCTGAAACGGGAAAAACGAAAAGAGGCGCGCGCCGAGCTGAAGGAGAAGATTGCTCGCGGCGAAGCGATGACAACGCGTGAAACGATCCGATACACCTTCTATGCGGTCCTTGCGGGACTTGCGGCGGTCGGCGTGATCGCCGGGGGCGTATGTCTGTTCATCCTCATTCTGTGGCTGCTGTGGAAATAAGGGAAACGGAGCTTTGCAATCTGTGCAAAGCTCCGTTTTTTCGGGCGGAAGCGGCTGAACCGATCAGCCGGGCGATTTTCTAAAAAACTTGCCGATTTGCGAAAAGTTTTCGTTGACAAACCGGACGCATTGTGATACCTTATTCAAGGTGCCCCCATTGGGGGCTCGTTTTTGATGGATATTTTTTAGGAGGAGCATACAAATGCGCGTTAAGATCACTTTGGCCTGCACCGAATGCAAGCAGAGAAATTACAATACGTTCAAGAACAAGAAGAACGACCCGGATCGTTTGGAGTTCAACAAGTACTGCCGTTTCTGCCGCAAGCACACGCTGCACAGAGAGTCCAAGTAACGGGAGAGCACCATGGCTAACATTCAAACTGTGAAAGCACAGAAAGCGGAAAAAACGCTTCGGCTTCTGACGATCCTGCTGCTCGTTCTCGGCATTGCGGCGATCGCCGTTGCGGTCTATGACTGGGCCAGCGAATCCTCTCTGCTGACGCTGTTCGATGCGTCCGCGGCGGAAGCGGGTGCCGAGACGGTCGCCGCCGTCGATACCGAACACGGCGGACTGACCGTTGCGTATGTCCTGCTGATTGTCTCCGGGCTGCTGCTTGTGATCGGATCGATCGTACACCTTGTGAAGAAAAACTACCGCGCGTTCCAGGCAACCTGCATCGCGGCGATCATCTTCGCGCTGTTCCCGCTGATCTTCTTTGCGGTGAGCATCGGTGCGCATCTGTTCGCGCTGATCTATGCGCTGATTGCGCTGGCGATCATTGTGCTTGCGATCTTTGCGATGAAGTCCCGCTGGCAGATCTACATCAAGGAGATGACCGGTGAAGTCAAAAAGCTCACCTGGCTTTCCATGAAGGAGCTCGTCAAGGCGACGGCTGTCGTTTTAGTGTTTGTTCTGGCATTCGCGGTCCTGATCTACGTGCTGGATCTGATCTTCTATACGCCGGTCAAGGCCGCGCTGAATCACAGCCCGGCATCCGCGACCGAAGAAATCACGGACGAGACGCCCGCGCCGGAGACGGACGATGAAACGCCTGCGGATACGGACGAAACCGAAGAGGAGTCTTCGGAGAATAACGGATAACGCCCATGAGTCAGGAAACAAAATGGTACGTTGTTCATACCTATTCCGGGTATGAAAATAAGGTCAAGGAAGACTTGATCAAGGCCGTCGAGAACGCGGGACTTTCCGACACGATCCTGGAAGTCATGTATCCGACGGAGGAAACCATTGAGATCCTGCCGACCGGAAAACGCAAATCCGTCACCCGAAAGGTCTACCCGGGCTACGTGATGGTCAAGATGGTGGTAGACGTTGTTGAGAAGGAACGTCCCGAAGAACGCGGCGGCGGCGTATCGCGAGAGCTGGTCATGAACCCGCGCGCATGGTACGTGATCCGCAACACGCGCGGCGTCACGGGTTTTGTGGGCCCGGGAAGCAAGCCGGTTCCGTTAAAGGACGAAGAGGTCGTTGCGATGGGCGTGGAGCGCATTCCGATCGTGCTCAACATCGAAGTGGGCGAAACGGTTCGCGTCGTATCGGGTCCGCTGGAGAACTTCCTCGGCCGCGTCGACAAGATCGACCCCGAACGGCAGAAGGTCAAGCTGTCGGTTTCCATGTTCGGCAGGGAGACTCCGGTCGAACTGGATTTCATCCAGGTGCAAAAGATTTAAAGCGACAAGTTTTCGGTCTGCCGAAACACATTGCGATTCAGCGGAAAACGCAAGCGCGTTGTAAACGCGCGCACGAAAGAGACGGAGGAAGAACGGATGTAAATCCGTCAAATCCGGCGACACGTGCGGCGGATTTGACACCTTACAGGGTCGCCGCTCGTATCATCCGGAGGATGATAGGCGACACTGCAAAACCGGTCTGTTGAATCACGGAGTATTCAACAGACCGAGAGCGAAGCGCTTTAAGTGGGAGGGGAGGCACCCCGCACCACAACTATATGAAAAAAGATAGGAGAAACAGCAATGGCAAAGAAAATCACCGGTTACGTGAAGCTGCAGATCCCCGCCGGCAAGGCAACGCCGGCACCGCCTGTCGGTCCCGCACTGGGCCAGCACGGCGTGAACATCATGGGCTTCTGCAAAGAGTTCAATGAGCGCACGAACAAGCAGGCGGGTCTGATTATCCCCGTCGTGATCACGGTTTACGCGGATCACAGCTTCTCGTTCATCACCAAGACGCCTCCGGCGGCGGTCCTGATCAAAAAGGCCTGCAACATCGAGAAGGCGTCCGGCGTTCCGAACAAGACCAAGGTCGCGAAGATCAGTAAGGCGCAGGTCCGCGAGATCGCGGAACTCAAGATGCCCGACCTGAACGCGGCATCCGTGGAAGCGGCTATGAGCATGGTCGCGGGCACCGCCCGTTCGATGGGCGTTGTCGTCGAGGACTGAGGAGGAACGAACGATGAAGCACGGAAAGAATTATACCGAAAGCAAGAAACTGATCGACAGCACCAAGCAGTACGACGTCCGTGAAGGACTCGAGGCGGTGCTCGAAACGGCGAAGTGCAAGTTTGACGAGACCATCGAGGTTTCCGTTCGTCTGGGCGTCGACTCCCGTCACGCGGATCAGCAGGTCCGCGGCGCGATCGTTCTGCCGCACGGCACGGGCAAAACCGTCCGCGTCCTCGTGTTCGCGAAGGCCGACAAGGCGCGCGAGGCACAGGAGGCAGGCGCTGACTTCGTCGGTGACGAAGATATGGTCAAGAAGATCCAGACCGAGAACTGGTTTGGATTCGACGTCTGCGTCGCGACCCCGGATATGATGGGCGTCGTCGGCCGGATCGGTCGTGTTCTCGGCCCGAAGGGCTTGATGCCGAACCCCAAGAGCGGGACCGTCACCATGGACGTCGCCAAGGCGGTCAAGGATATCAAAGCCGGTAAGGTTGAGTATCGCGTCGACAAGACCAACATCATCCACTGCCCGATCGGCAAGAAATCGTTCGGCATCGAGAAGCTCGAGGAGAACCTCAACACGCTGATGGATGCGATCATCAAGGCGAAGCCCGCAGCGGCGAAGGGTACTTACATCAAGAGCCTTGTCGTCTCCTCGACGATGGGCCCGGGCGTCAAGTTCAACTCTTTGAAGTTCTGAGTTCACACAGCGAAGAGACCGTTTTCGGACGGTCTCTTTTATGTTTCTGAGACGCGCTTGAAATCAAGGCGCGCGTATGCTATACTGACGACATTGACAACAGGAGGGCAATCAATATGTGGAAATTTTCCGAATTACCCTATGAACGTGTGGACGTCGATGCGTTCATCGCGGACGGCATGAAGCTGATCGAGACGTTTGAAAAAGCGCCGACCGCCGAAAAAGCGATTGAAGCGTACTATGCGATGGACGAGCGCATGCAGAAGTTTGGTACGATGCTCACGATCTCGCATATCCGCCACGACGTGAACACCAAGGACCCGGTCTACGACGCGGAGCAGACCTATTACGATCAGAACCTAAGTAAAACGGTCGTTCTGAACGAACGTCAGTTAAAGGCGATGGTCAATCATCCGTTCCGCAAGGAACTCGAAGCCGCGCTCGGCAAGATCATCTTCACACAGGCGGACGCGCAGATCAAGCTCGCGGACGAGCGGCTGATTCCGGGCATGACCGAGGATCAGATGCTGAGAAGCCGCTATTCGAAGATTACGGCGGGCTGCACGACCGAGTATATGGGCGAGACCTGCAATTTCTACGGGCTTTTGAAGTTCATGCAGAATCCAGATCGCGAAGTGCGCAAGGGCGCGTTTTTAAAGTGGGCGGAGCTGTACGCGGGCATTGCGGATCAGCTCGACGACATCTATGACGAGATGGTTAAGGTCCGCACCAAGCAGGCGAAGCTGATCGGCTACGAGAACTACATTCCGTTTGCGTACCTCTCCCGCGGACGCTACGATTACACCCAGGACGACGTGGAACGCTTCCGCGAGGGCGTCAAAAAGTACATCGTTCCCGCGGTCGCGCGGATCCATGAACGGCAGGCGAAGCGCATCGGCGTGGAAAAGCTGCACTATTACGACGAGTCGTTCTGCTATCCGGAGGGCAATCCCACGCCGCACGGCACAGAGGAGGAGATGGTCAAAGCCGCGCAGGAGATGTATCGCGAGCTGAGCCCAGAGACCGGCGAGTTCTTCGACTTCATGGTCGAGCATCAGCTCTTTGATCTCACCTCGCGTCCCGGCAAGCATATGGGCGGCTACTGCACCGATCTAAGTGAGCTCAAGGCGCCGTTTATCTTCTCGAATTTCAACGGCACGTCCGCCGACGTCGACGTTCTGACCCACGAAGCGGGTCACGCGTTCCAGGCGTTTGTTGCGTCGCGCGCGATCAAGCTGTCCGAGACCTGGCAGGCGCCGATCGAGGTCTGCGAAGTGCATTCGATGTCGATGGAGCACTTCACCTATCCGTGGATGGAGAAGTTCTTCGGCGACGACGCGCCGCGCTACCGCGAAGCGCATCTTTCCGCCGCGCTCGAGACGATTCCGTACCTCACGATGGTCGACGAGTTCCAGCATCGCGTGTACGCGAACCCCGAAATGACGCGCGACGAGCGCTACGCCGTCTGGCACGAGCTTGAGGCGGTCTATCTGCCGTGGCGCGACTACGACGGCAATCCGTTCCTCGAAAAAGGCGGGTTCTGGATGCAGAAACAGCATATCTTCCTGTATCCGTTCTACTACATCGACTACGCGCTGGCGCAGATGGGCGCGTTCGACTTCTTCCTGCGCATGCGCGAAAACCGCGCGCAGGCATGGAACGACTATCTCGCGCTGTGCAAGGCGGGCGGCACGGTCGGCTACTTCGATCTCTTGAAGATCGGCAATCTCCGCAATCCGTTTGCGGAGAACACCGTGCGCGATATTACCGAAGCGATCGAAGCGCTTCTGTAAACGTTCTGATGAACCGGGGGAGACGGAAGATCCGTTCCCCCTTTTTTGTTCGCAAAGATATAAAAACATGATATATAAAGCATAAACTAATTGACATAGACAGAGCGGGCGTGATACAATACTTCCAATGCGAAGAAACGGAAGGAACGGTATGCGTACACGGAAGAGCTCACATGAATCGATCCGGCGGCTTGCCATTGCCGCCATGCTGACTGCCGTTGCGGCGGTGCTTCAATACCTGGAGATCCCCATTCCGCTGATGCCCTCGTTTGTCAAGCTGGACCTGTCCGATCTGCCGGCGCTGCTCGGCGCGTTTTCGCTCGGGCCGTGGTGGGGCGTACTGATCCAGCTCGTCAAAAACCTGCTGCACCTGCCGTTCGGCTCGTCCGCCGGCGTCGGAGAGCTGTGCAATTTCCTGCTGGGCAGCGTGTTCGTGCTGACTGCGGGGCTGGTGTATCAGCATCGCAAAACCCGCGGCACGGCGCTGTGGGGCTGCGTGCTGGGCGCGGCGGCTATGGCGGTTGCGAGCTTGCCGCTGAATTATTTTCTGGTTTATCCCGCCTACGTGGCGATCCTTCAATTCCCCGAGGAAGCCATCATCGGCGCGTATGAGGCGATCCTCGGCAGCGTCGCGCATGTTCCGACCGCGAATCCGCTGCTCAACTGTCTTTTGATCTTCAACGTGACGTTTACGCTGTTCAAGGGCATTCTGAATATTCTGATCTGCTTTTTGATCTACAAGCCGCTGTCCAAGACGGTTCTGAACAAAGAGCTTCTGTCGGAGGAAGCGGCGCCGGACGCGGTTGCGTACCGCAAAAAACGGCGGAATTTGTGGATTCTGACCGCGGCGGGCATCCTGTTCCTGCTGGTGCAGGCGTTCCTGTGGGCGGTGGATCTGTTCCCGCAGGTCTTTGCGTTTGCGACGCCGTTTGTGAAGATGAGCGAACTGCTGAGGGATAAGCTTGCCGATCCGCAAACGTCCGTGCTTTTGAAGGTGCTGTTTGTGATCGTGTTTGACGCAATGGGCATTGCGGGCGCGCTTGCCGTCGTGCTCGGCGCGGTCAATCTGCGCCGTGTCAAACGGCGGCAACAGGCGGAGCAGTCCGGCGACGCGCCGCAAAACCATGCAAAAACGGCGGAATGACTTGATATTTCCATATAAAACTGTTATACTGCTATCGCTGTGAACGAATAGAAGCGGAGAAAAACCATGAACCTTGCATATTATCAGAATTACGTCACCATCGTAGAAGAGGGCAGTCTCACGGCCGCGGCCCGGAAGCTGCGGATCGCGCAGCCGGCGCTTTCGAACCAGATCAAGGCGCTGGAAACGTCGTACGGCGCGCGGCTGTTTTATCGCGGCGCGCGGCGGCTCGAACTGACGGACGCGGGACTGATCCTGTATCAGAAGGCGAAGTGGATGATCGAGGTCGAAACGGCGGCGCGCAACGAGATCGCATCCGGGTTCGGCGGCACGAAGGGAACGCTTCGCATCGGCATCTCATCGTCGTTTGAGAACGACTATCTGTTCGGAACGCTTTTGGAGTTCTCCGAGAAATATCCCGATACGGAGATCAAGGTACTTGAAGCAGAGATGCCGGACCTGATCAAGAAGCTGCAGAACGGTGTGGTCGAGGCGGTCTTCGTGCGCATGATCCGCAACGACGCGGAGAACCTTGACGTGCTGTTCAATCGCACGGATACGCTCGTCGCCGCTTACCGGCAAGACGCGTTCTTTTCGGACGATGCGCGCGACACCGTTCCGCTCGGCGCGCTTGCGGGGCTTCCGCTTTCGCTGATGGAACGAAGCCTGCCCGCGTTTGCCGGCGCGTTCAAGGAGAAGGGACTTGCGATCGTGCCGAAATATGTCAGCACGCGTATGAACCTCGTGCTGAACTGGGCGCGGGAGGGCAAGGCGGTCGCGCTCGTGCCGAGACACGCGATGGAGGAGCTCGGTTTTACCGATCTCGCGTTCAAAACCGTTTCGGAGAGCGAGCTGCTCGTGCCGTCGACAACGATCGTCGCGCAGAAGCGCAAGTACCGCTCCCGTATCGTGAACAACTTCCTGCAGCTTTTAGCGGAACGCGCAAACATTCAATACAATGAACCGATCTTTGAAGAAACCCATCGGTAAGGAGAGAGCTATGAAACGAGTATTTTCCATTCTTTTGGCGGTGCTGCTGCTTGCGGCGCTCGGCTGTACGAACACTACGGCGAATTCGTACTCCGGTTCGTCGAACGGTACGGAATCGACCGAAGGACAGCCGGACGATCCCGGAACAACGAACGAGTCCGAAACGCCCGAACCGGCAGAACCCGAACAGACAAAGGAGGAACCGACTGTGAAAAACCCGATCGCTACGATCACCATGAAGGACGGCGGCACGATGAAGCTCGAGCTGTACCCCGAGATCGCGCCCAACACCGTAAAGAACTTTATTTCGCTCGCCAATTCCGGCTTCTATGACGGATTGACCTTCCACCGCATCTATGCGGGATTCATGATCCAGGGCGGCGATCCCGCGGGCGACGGCACCGGCGATCCCGGCTATTCGATCAAGGGCGAGTTCTCGGCAAACGGCGTCAAAAACGATCTGTCGCACAAGCGCGGCGTGATCTCCATGGCACGCGCAAACGATCCCGATTCCGCGGGCTGCCAGTTCTTTATCATGCACGCGGACGGCGATTTCCTCGACGGCAGCTACGCCGCGTTCGGCATGCTGACCGAGGGCTTCGCGGAGCTTGACAAGCTTGCCATGACCGAGACCGACTATAACGTCTTCGGCGAAAAGTCCGTTCCGGTCACGCCGGTCGTGATCGACACGATCCGCGTAGAGACGTTTGGCGTGGACTACGGCGAGCCGGAGAAGATTCAGTAATCCGTTCGGAGGAGTCATGCTGGTACTGGACGAATACAAAATGCAGCTGGGCGAGCTGAACGAAACGCTCGCGCTCGCGCATAAACAAATGAACGCCGATGCGCTCAAAGACGAGCTTCAAACGCTCGAAGCGCAGATGGGCGAGACCGATTTCTGGAACGACGTGGAGAATGCCAACAAGGTCTCCTCGCGCGTGAAGGCGATCAAGGATAAGCTTGAACGGCTTTCAAAGCTGGACGGTCAGAGCGAGGACATCGCAACCCTGATCGAGATGGCGGAGGAAGAGGACGACGAGAGCCTGCTTGAGGAGCTCAAAAACGAGCTGAAGTCCTTCGACGATAAGATGACTGCCCTGCGGCTCGAAATGCTCTTAAAAGGCCCGTACGACAATTCTAACGCGATTCTGTCACTGCACGCGGGGGCAGGCGGCACGGAGGCGCAGGACTGGACGGAGATGCTGTACCGCATGTACACGCGCTACTGCGAAAAACGCGGCTGGCAGGTCAAGGAGCTCGATCTTTTGGACGGCGACGACGCGGGTATCAAGTCGGTCACGTTCGAGGTCGAGGGCGAAAACGCGTACGGGTATCTGAAGGCGGAAAAGGGCGTGCACCGGCTGGTGCGCATCTCGCCGTTCGATTCGTCGGCGCGGCGACACACCTCGTTCTCGTCGCTCGACGTCACGCCGATCTTTGATGAAGACGTCAGCGACATCAAGATCGAGCCGGACGAGATCCGTGTGGATACCTACCGCTCCGGCGGTGCGGGCGGACAGAACGTCAACAAGGTCAGCTCCGCGATCCGCATCACGCATCTTGCGACCGGCATCGTCGTGCAGTGCCAGAACGAGCGCAGCCAGCTTCAGAACAAGGAAATGGCGATGCGCATCCTGAAGGGCAAACTCCTCGAACTGCAGGAGCGCGAGCGCGAACAGCAGATGCAGGAGATCAAGGGCGAAATGAAGAAGATCGAGTGGGGCAGCCAGATCCGTTCTTACGTCTTCCAGCCGTACACGCTGGTCAAGGATCACCGCACCGGCGCCGAGAACGGCAATATCCAGGCGGTCATGGACGGCGATCTCGACCTGTTCATCTCCGCGTATCTGACGCAGTCGTAACAAGCAGGGCGTTCCTTAGGGAGCGCCTTTTGCCGTAAACGGAATTGCTCGTTTGAACGGACAAAAAAGAAAAAAGGGGGAGAGAAAGTATGTTTCCAAATGCGCATAATGGGGTCAAAAAGCTGTTCGCGGCTGAGATCCTCGATCTGTTCGGGGTCGTCGCACTGACGCTTGCCGTTATCTTTGCAGCTTTGTTTGCGACGGCTGTGGAAGCGGATTCCGCAGGCGCGGCGATCGGATTCGGCGCTGCCCTGATTATCTTCGGGATTGCCGCGGGTACGCTCGGTATCATCGCGACGATTCTCACCATCGTGGGGCTGAAAAGAGCCGGTATTGACGAGGTCAATTTCAAGCAGGGTCTGATCTTTGCGCTCATCGCGCTTGCGCTGACCGTCGGTTCGTCGATTCTTTCCGCGGCGGCGGGCAAAACCATCTTTGACGATCTGCTTTCGGGTCTTTACAGCATCGCTACGGCGTGCGTGACCCTGTGCGTCGTGAGAGGGATCGGCGTTCTTGCGGAAAAGCTCGGCAATCATGCGATGGCTTCGAGGGGCAGAAAACTCTATGTCTTCTACGCGGTTCTATTGATCGCATCCGCGGTGCTTCGGTTTGTTTCCGGAATTCTGGGCAACAAGCCGGGATTTGTGACGGTCGCGCTGCCGCTCGTCCTGATCGCCGCGATCGGTTCTCTTGCCGCATACATCATCTACCTGGTCTACCTCGCGCAGGCGAAGAAGATGCTCGCCGAAAACTGAATCAGGATTCGAAACACATAAATTGCGGCTTTGCCGTATGAAAAAGGAGCTTCCCGTGCGGGAAGCTCCTTTTCTGGGTGAAACTTACAACGGCTCGATCAGACCGAAATTGCCGTCCTTCCGTTTATAAAGAACGTTGATCTCATTGGAGTCGACGTTGCGGAATACGTAGAACGCATGTCCGAGCAATTCGAGTTGCAGCATGGCCTCTTCCTCGCTCATCGGTTTGACGGAGAACTGCTTCACGCGTACGATCCGCGGTCCGTCCTCTTCGTCATCGTACTCCTCGACGGGGAGATCGCGGAACGCATCCTGACGAAGTCCCTTGGCAAGACGCGTGCGGTTATGCACGATCTGCTTTTCGAGCTTTTCGACGATGTTGTCGAGCGATGCATACATATCGCCCGAGACCTCCTCGCCGCGGATGATGCGTCCCTCGTGGGGGATCGTCACCTCGACGATATGGCGGTTCTTTTCGACGGAGAGGGTGACCTGTGCTTCGGTGTCCTGCGGGAAGTACCGATCCAGTTTGGAAAGCTTCTTCTCAGCGACTTCGCGCATGTAGGAGGAGACTTCCAAGTTCTTACCGGAAAAAGAGATACGCATATGTTCCACTCCTTCTGACACGGGTATTGTTTACGTGTCACCTATATAGTACCATACTTTTTCGGAAATTGCCGCACTTTTTTGAAAAAAAGTATGAAATCCCTAAAAATTTGTTTTTGCGCCGCGTTCCGACAGGGTTTGTCCGAAAAAACGGCGTGTTTTTGAGAAAAACGAAAAGATGTTGCATTCCGTTCACATGCAGAACGCTTTTTTGACAAAAGCGGGAGGTATACTGAACGCGCAAGGTGAAGATCACTTTGCGGATTCAAGATGCTTCTTGATAAAAACTCCCCCCCTCAGAAAAGCGCGCCGCCCCCTCGGCGCGCTTTTCTTCAGCTGTCGGAGAAGGGGGTAGAACAGTTGCGGCGATATAAAGAAGTGAAATACCGGCAGGAAAAAAGGCGAAGGGTCGCCTTTTCTTTGATTGGTTCGCCGCAACTTATCCGCATTTTCGCCCCTTCGCATACGTCAGTATAGCTCGGGGCGAAGAACGCGAATTCTGCCTCCCTTTCCAGTAGCCGACTTATTCCTTTCCGGGACGCGGGCGGAACTGCGAGAAAAGCTGCATCATTTGCAGCATCCGTTCCATATCCGGCTGCGAGGGCTTCGGCGCGGGCGGCGGAGGCGGCGGGGGCGGAGCGGGAACGGAAACGTTCAGCCGGTAGGCAAGCTGATCAATGAGAGACTGCGGCAGAAGCGGCGCAAGCGCTTTGACGTACGCCTGCACGCCGGCGCGGCCGTGTTCGTCGCGTACCGCCTCACCCAGCGTGACGGCGCAGGACAGCGGGGACGGACCGTTTCGTTGCGGTTGTGCGTTCATAGGCGTTCCTCCATACCGCATGATATGCCGCCGGCACGAAATCGGTGCGCGGCGCATAGGATGGAACGAGGTGACGAACATGAATCTGAACGAGCAATACGAAACATACCGCAATCAAACAAGTGATGAACTCATGGAAACGCTGATCCGCCTGACCGCCGAGCAGCGGCAGACCGGTGAAATGAACCGGTCGAAGATGGAGGAAATCTACGCCATGCTGTCTCCGATGCTCTCCGAAAACCAACGGGCGCGCATGCGCGAAATCATTGAAAGGCTCAACGCGCCCATCTGACCCAAACCGCCGTAAAACGTTGCGAAGCGTTCACAATCGCCCCCTTTGCAGCGAGGCGATTCCCGTCGTCGAAAAACAGGTTTTTCGACGTGTCCGCTGCGGCGGGGTTTGCGCTCCCGCCTAAAACCCTTCGGTTTTTGGGCGGCGGAAGCGAAAGGTGTCAAATGCACCGCACATGTCGCTGCATTTGACGGCATTTGGCGCCGGTGCAAGAAACGATCCGGAAAATCGTTGCGAAGCGTTCACAATCGCCCCCTTTCCATGGGAGCGATAGTGTGATATAATCAATTTACTATCGTTCAAGGAGATTCATATGGGATTTTTGGACAAGCTGCTCGGAACGTCGAGCGAGAGCAAACTGAAAAAGTTAAGGCCGAAGATCGCGCAGATCAACGCGCTCGAACCGGAGATGCAAACGCTCTCCGACGAGCAGCTGCGGCACAAAACGGTCGAGTTTCGAGAACGCCTCAAAAACGGCGAGACGCTTGACGATCTTTTGGTCGAGGCGTTTGCGGTCGTGCGCGAAGCGAGCGTGCGGACTGTCGGCATGCGGCACTTCGACGTGCAGCTATTGGGCGGCATGGTCCTGCATCAGGGGCGTATCGCGGAGATGAAGACCGGCGAAGGCAAAACGCTTGTCGCAACGCTGCCCGCGTATCTGAACGCGCTCGAAGGCGAGGGCGTGCACATCGTCACGGTCAACGACTACCTTGCCAAGCGCGACGCGCAGTGGATGGGCAAGATCTACCGCTTCTTAGGGCTTGAGGTCGGCTGCATCGTACACGATCTCGATCCGGACGAGCGCCGCGCGGCGTATCGCGCCGACATCACCTACGGCACGAACAATGAGTTCGGGTTCGACTACCTCAGAGACAACATGTGCGTCTATAAGGAGCGCATGGTGCAGCGCGCGCTGCATTACGCGATCGTCGACGAGGTCGACTCGATCCTGATCGATGAAGCAAGAACGCCTCTCATCATCAGCGGACACGGCGAGGAAAGCTCCGAGATGTACCGCGAAGCGGACCGCTTCGTTTGCCGGCTTTCGCGCGGCGAGGACATCAAGGAGATTTCAAAATCCGATCAGCTGTCGGGCGTCGAACAGCCGGAAAGCGGCGACTACATGGTCGACGTCAAGCACCGCACGGTGGTTCTGACCGCCGAGGGCATCAAAAAGGCGGAGCAGTTCTTCAACGTCGAATCGCTCGCGGAAGCCGAGAACACCGAGCTGAACCACTATATCAAGCAGGCGCTTCGCGCGCATTCGCTGTTCGAACGCGACAAGGACTACGTCGTGCAGGACGGACAGGTCCTGATCGTCGATGAGTTCACCGGACGACTGATGATCGGCCGCCGCTACAACGAGGGTCTGCATCAGGCGCTGGAAGCGAAGGAGGGCGTGAAGGTCGAGCGCGAGAACAAGACGCTCGCCACGATCACGTTCCAGAACTACTTCCGCATGTTCAGAAAGCTTGCCGGCATGACCGGTACGGCAAAGACCGAGGAGGACGAGTTCTCCGCGATCTATGACCTCGACGTCGTCGAGATTCCGACCAACCGCCCGAACATCCGCGTCGACAACAAGGACTGCGTCTACATGACCGAGGAGGGCAAGTTCCGCGCGGTCGTGCAGGAGATTGAACAGGTCCACGCGACCGGACAGCCGATCCTGGTCGGTACGATCTCGGTCGAGCGCAGCGAATACCTGTCCGCGCTTTTAAAGCGCAAGGGCATTCCGCATGAGGTCTTGAATGCAAAGTACCACGCCAAGGAAGCGGAGATCGTCGCGCAGGCGGGCAAGCTCGGACAGATCACGATCGCCACCAACATGGCGGGCCGCGGAACGGACATCCTTTTGGGCGGCAATCCGGACTTTCTCGCGCGCCGCGCGATGCGACAGTCCGGCATGGAGGAGGAGCTGATCGAGGAAGCGACCGGACATGCCGAGACCGACGACGCGGAGATTCTCGCCGCGCGCGAGCAGTACGCCAAGCTGTACGCCGACTTCAAGCAGGAGACCGACCGAGAGCATGACAAGGTCGTCAAGCTCGGCGGTCTTCACATCATCGGTACGGAACGGCATGAAAGCCGCCGCATCGACAACCAGTTGCGAGGTCGTGCCGGACGACAGGGCGATCCGGGCAGCACGCGCTTCTATGTTTCGCTGAAGGACGAGCTGATGCGCCGCTTCGGCATGGATCGCATGGACGGACTGATGGGACGCCTGTCGCCGGACGATTCGTACCCGATCGAAAACGCGCTTGTCACGCGGCAGATCGAGAACGCGCAAAAACGCGTCGAGGCTGCAAACTTCGATACCCGAAAGAACGTCCTGCGCTACGACGACGTCATGAACAAGCAGCGCGAGGTCATCTACGGCGAGCGCCGAAAGGTGCTGATGGGCGAGGATCTCAAGGATCAGTTCACACAGATGATCGACGAGACCACGGAGAACATCGTCAACGCCTACGCAAGCGAGCATTCAAAACCCGAGGAATGGGACATCTCTGCGATCGAAAAGGAACTGTCCGAGCTTTGCGCCGTCGACGCGTCGGGACTTCTGCACAGCGCAGACCTCAAACGCCGCGCCGATCTGACCGAACGCAGCAAGGCGTTTGCCGAGCAGCAGCGCGCGAATAAGGAAGCCGAGCTCACAAAGCAGGGACTCGATATGCGCGAGGTGGAGCGTATCATGATGCTCAGAGCGGTCGACACGAACTGGATGGATCACATCGACGCGATGGATCAATTGAAGCAGGGCATCGGACTTCGCGCGTATGCGCAGACCGATCCCGCCAACGCGTATTCGAGCGAGGGCGCGGACCTCTTTGACGCCATGATCGAGCGCATCCGCGAGGAAGCGGTGAAAAACCTTCTGCGCGTGCAGGTGCGCAAAGCGCCGATGGAGCGCAAGCAGGTCGCAAAGCCGGTGGACGCGCCGTCGCCCGACGGAGCCAAGCCGAAGGTTTTAGCGCGCTCGGCAAAGATCGGACGCAACGACCCCTGCCCCTGCGGCAGCGGCAAGAAGTACAAAAACTGCTGCGGCAGAAATGTGTAAAGAGAAGGCGGTCAACCGACCGCCTTTTTTCATGCGCTTTGTGCAATGCATGCCGAAAAGCAATTCACGGCGAAGCCGAAAAGGAACCGCTGACATATGTTTCCATAAGCTGATTCCATTGCCTTTCATCACAGTATGGACCATAGTTATCAACATTGATCCCTCTGTCGCACTTGCTGACGACTACATAACCATACTGACAATACAAGACGTATACCAGATCGTTAGAATCACCTTTGAATTGTAAAACGATTCCTTCCTGATTGTTTTTGACGAAAAACGGAAGTCCGACCGGATTCCGGTATTTAAGAGCAGCAAGGTCATTCAGGATTGTTTCTGTCGGAACGGAATCAAGCTTTTTCAATACGGTGTATTCAAAAACATCTGATTTGCTCCCTTGCGCATACGTTTCGATCGCTGTCACCCGGACATAGGAAACGGAAACGATCTCATTCGTTCGACTGGTATAGTCGTAGCAGACCGGATTGTTTTCAGCGTCGTTGCTTACGCCAACGACCATCAGAAAGAAAGCAGGGTAAATCAGCAAATGCACACCAATCACGATCAGGACGATATTGAACGCGATCCGTCCGCGACGCAGCAGCAGCCGAAGCACGCCGCATCCGATCAGCAGAAGCAGAATCACGACAGCAACAAACAACAGCCATGAAAATACGCTGTTGCTGCTGTCAAACTGCAGCCTTTTGATGACGATGGAAAGGCAAAGCGCGATGAGCCCTGCCACGATCGTGCCGACCACGGCAAAGCAGATGATCCGGTTCCGCTTTTCCGCATCGACCCTGGGATTGCTTTTTTGCGGCGCGTCAAGATCGCCGACGGACGCAAGCGCTGCGTCGTACGCCTCCGATTCGGTCGCGCCGTTTCGAATCTCCTCATCGTAGCGGTCGAGCGCGCTCAAAACGAGCTCGTCCAAAAGTCCCTTGTCTTTTTTCGAGCTGAAGGCCGCGCCGTACCTGCGCCTGACGGCTTCTGCAAGCTGATCTCGCATAACGGTTCCTCCTAATCAATTCAGATTGTCATCGTCTTTGACGGTCAGAGAATCATCGAGGTCGAGCATCTGCATCGTGTTTTCTTCGATCGGTCTGGCGCCGGAAGACGCAGCCGGAACAAACACCGAAAAGAATAACAGGAGCAGAAAAGCGCAGTATGCAGCAAGGGCGCCGCCGACCACAACGCCTGTGACGTGCAGGCCTTTCCGGGGAGAACCGAGCAGCAGTCGAATGACGCAGTAGGCAGCCGGAACGAGACCGACGGCGATCCCGGCAAACAGCAGCCAGAATTCAAGGAAGACGGACATCACGGCGGCGACCGCAAGCAGCAGAGCGGCGACGCCCGAAATTACGCTGATGACGACGATCCTGCGCGTCTTCTCGATTCCGCATTCCGTCCGAATCTCTTTCAAATCGCCGACGGACGCAAGCGCCGCTCTGTATGCGGCCTGTTCGGACGAGTTGTTTTGCCGCTCCTCGTCATACCGGTCGAGAACATTGGCAATCAGCTCCTCACGCGCCTCCTTTGCCGTGCGCGATCGATAGGTTGAACCGAATCTGCGTTTTACGGTCTTTGAAAGCTTATTCCTCATGATGTTCATCTCCCGTTTCCAGCAATCGATCGAGAATATCTTTGGTTTCCCGCCAGTTTTGAAGCTGTCGCTGCACTTCCATCCGCCCCTTGACGCTGATACAATAGTAACGGCGGCGCGCGCCGCTGTCGTTGGAACCCCAATAGGAGGAAATAGAACCGGCTTCTTCCAATCGACGAAAAGCACTGTAAAGCGTCGCTTCCTTGAGTTCGAAGCGATCGCCTGTCAGCTGACGCACGGTTTTATTGATCTCGTAGCCGTAACTGTCGCCTTTCATAAGCTGTGCCAGTATGATCGTATCGATATGTCCGCGAATGATGTCGGATGAAATAGCCATCGAAATCCCTCCTGTCTGCGTACATTATATAACGATATACCTCGCCTGTCAAGGTAATTGCGGTCAAGAACCCGCAACACAAAAAGGACCACCGCGGCGGCCCTTTTTGCACAGGATTGTTATTTCTTCTCCTTGCTGCGCTTGTCGTTGATCGTCTGCATCTCGGCGGCGGTGATCTTTTGTACGCTGTTCTCCTTTGCCCATGCGACACAGCCGCGCAAAACCGTCGGCAGGAAGATGCGCGGAACGTTCACGATCATTTCCAGCGCGTCGTCGGTAAACTGCACCGTGGGATCGATGCGGTCTGCGGCGTAGCGCACGGACGCGAGCGTCGTCTTGCGCACGGGCAACAGCTCCGCGATCATGCCCCGATGCTTGTGATACCAGAAGTTCTTGGAATCGCGATAGCCGTAATCGACGGGGCAGGGCGGAAAATCGCGTCCTTTAACGCCGTTCACGATCGAATGGTAGTATTTTTCCTTCATCAGGATGTTGTCGACCTTCAGAATGAAATGCGCGCCGTACGGGCTTGTAATGCCGTTGAAATCGTGGTATTTCGGAAGCGCGTAGTGATCCTCGCCTTCGGGCAGGGGACCGTCGTCCTGCGCGTTGTCGAGCGCATCCACCCACGTGCATTCGAGCACCTGGAACGATTCCTCCACGATCTTCGGGTACGCGCCGTTCGGGTCGTTTTCCGCGCGCAGACCGTCTACAAGCGTCATGTTGAAGTCTTTCATTTTCTCCGCGGTCGTGTCCCCGGGCCAGCCGAGCCGCACGGCTTCCTTGAAGTATTTGCGATCGTCGGGGAAGAAGTTGATCGCGCACTTCTTGCGTTTAATGAGGTTCTGCGCCGTGTTCGACGAGTTGCGGCAGCTAAGGAGCATCGCGTAGAAATCCTTGCCCGCCACGTAGTACGGCTGCACAAGCGAGTACGCGCCGCAGTTGGTCTGTCCGTCGTCACTGAGCGTGCTCACCAGCACGGCGGGCATCGGGAAGAACAGCGACGTCTGATAGAAATTGTCCACGATCCGCAGGTTTTTGAATGCGTCCATAACGATCCTCCGCATGAGTGATTCTTTTTGATCATTTTATCACAAGCGCTTTCGATTTGCAAAGGCCGGACGTCTATCCGCCGTAAACAGACAATGTACGCGCGGGCGCGTTTGCAGAATATGCCGTGCTATTTCGCCGTTTTGGCGGAAATAGACCGCCCGGTTCCGACAAAACATCCCTGGTACATAACAGCGATGTGCGGTATGATGAAGCCGTAAGAAAGAGGTGGGGCAACCCACCGGACACCAAAGAGTCGGGGATACGAAGGGAGAGAGAAACATGTATTTACCCATCGGAACATCATTGTTTACATTTGAGCTCATGCACTGGAAGAACAGGGAGATCGAAAAGGAGCTCAATACCGGGCACGCGGAAGCCGAAAATGTCGGACGGTTCTGGCTTGCAAAGAGCAAAAAGACGCCGAACGAGTATTATGATACGAAAGACGCCGCTGTGCAGGCGAATGAAACCGGTTCCGCGCCGAAACGTATTGAGGTGACGGCGAAAACCCT
>CAJOKM010000007.1 GCA_905235205.1 uncultured Clostridia bacterium
CCACGTCGAGCGACGAGGCGGGACGCAAAACCGTGCAGGCGTTCGTGTCGGAGCTCCCGTACCGGCTGTACAACGTCGGGCGGCTCGACCTGAACTCCGAGGGACTGCTGTTGCTGACCAACGACGGGGAGCTTTGTAACCGCCTGATGCATCCGCGCTACGGCGTGGAAAAGACCTATCGCGTCGTCTGCGACGGGACACTGTCCGCTTCCGAGATCGCCTCGCTCACCAACGGCGTTCTGCTCGAGGACGGGCTGACCGCGCCGGCGAAGGTAAAAAACATCCGCCGCGCCACGACCGGCGGGACCGCATTTTCGATTACGATCCACGAGGGACGCAACCGACAGATCCGCCGGATGCTCGAAGCGGTCGGACACCGCACGCTGCGGCTGAAGCGCGAGCAGTACGGGAATCTGAAGCTCGGCGCGCTGAAACCGGGCGAATGGCGATTCCTTTCGCCCGAGGAGGTCGAAGACCTGTATCGGACCACAACACGCTAAAACAGACGGCGGCATGTTCAAACCGCCGTTTTTCAGTTCGGGAACAAACTATATTTTCGCTGCAAAAAATGTTCTTTCTCATCGCAGCTTGACTTTATCGCGCTTTTTCGTTACAATGTAATCGGTAAGATTTTTGAACTCCGACACAACTCCGATACGGCTGAAACACAGCGATGTGTTCATATACAGCAAATTCTTTTACAGAGTATGGAGGGAAACATGAAGAAGTTTTTGGCGATTGTTCTGTGCCTGCTGATGGTATCCGCACTGTTTGCCTGCACGGCAAACCAGGGCGAACAGCAGGGCGACGAGGGACTGAACATCAAGGTCGGTTTCATCTGTCTGCATGACGAAAACTCCACCTATGACCTGAACTTCATCAACGCCGCTAAAGCCGCGTGCGAGAAGCTCGGCATCAAGGACTACGTCATCAAGACCAACATCCCCGAAGGTCAGGAGTGCTATGACACCGCTGCGGACATGGCGGATAACGGCTGCAAGGTCATCTTTGCGGACAGCTTCGGTCATGAGGACTACATGATCATGGCGGCAAAGGAATATCCGGACGTGCAGTTCTGCCACTCCACCGGCACCAAGGCGCACACCGAGAATCTCCCCAACTATCACAATGCGTTCGCGGCGATCTATGAAGGCCGCTATCTCGCTGGCATCGCGGCGGGCATGAAGCTCAAGGCCATGCTGGACGAGGGCAAGATCACCGCAGACCAGCTCAAGATCGGCTACGTCGGCGCGTTCACCTATGAAGAGGTCGTTTCCGGCTATACGTCGTTCTTCCTCGGCGTTCGTTCGATCGTTCCCGAGGTCACGATGGAAGTCACCTTCACCGGTTCGTGGTATGACGAGACCGCCGAGAAGGAAGGCGCGATGAAGCTGATCAACAACGGCTGCGTGCTCATCAGCCAGCACGCCGATTCCATGGGCGCACCGTCCGCCTGCGAGAGCATGGGCGTTCCGAACGTCTCCTACAACGGCAGCACCATCAAGGTTGGTCCGAACACCTACATCATCTCGTCCCGCATCAACTGGGAGCCGTACTATGAGTATGCGATCACCGCGGCGGCGGAGGGCAAAGCGATCGACGTCGACTGGACCGGCACGATCGAGACCGGCTCCGTTGAGCTCACCGAGCTGAACACGGCAGTTGCGGCGGACGGCACGCAGGAAGCGATCGACGCGGCAATCGCGGCGATGAAAGCGGGCACGCTCCACGTCTTCTCGACCGATGCGTTCACCGTGAACGGCGAGAAGCTCGACAGCTGCCTCGCGGACGTTGATACCGACGAAGCGTTCACCCCGGACACCGAAGTCATCAAGGACGGTTACTTCCATGAGTCCGAGTTCCGCAGCGCGCCGTACTTCGGTCTGCGCATCGACGGCATCACGCTGCTGAACGAGAGCTATTGATCCGATAGGCTGTCGTAAAAGGGGTCAGACCATTTGCGGCGAAGACAATTAAAAGAATCCGGTTGGAGGAAAGGGCTCAAAACGCCCTTTCTTCTTTATTGGTTCGCCGCAAATGATCCGCGTTTTCGCTCCTTCGCATACGCCGGTACAGCTCGGGGCGAAGAACACGGATTCTGCCTCCCTTCCCAACAGCCTTGTTTTTTGCTTTTCGACGCGGTTTTCATTTACAAACCGACCGGTATATGATATAATCATCCATTATCGGCAGAGGTATGCGCCTCTGCGGAAAGGACGTATACGCTTGGAAGCAGTCGGAAATGCCGTCAGGATGGAGGGCATCACAAAGCATTTCGGCAATGTGATCGCCAACCGGAACATCCATTTGGAATTGCACGAAGGCGAGATCCTGTCGCTGCTCGGAGAAAACGGCAGCGGCAAGACGACGCTGATGAACATGCTGTCCGGCATCTACTATCCGGACGAGGGGCAGATCTATATCCACGACAAGCCCGTCACCATTTCCTCGCCGAAGGACGCGTTTGAAAACGGGATCGGCATGATCCACCAGCACTTCAAGCTGGTGGACGTGTTCACCGCGACGGAAAACATCATTCTCGGTCTCGAGGAAAAGGGCATGCTGAACCTCAAGCGCGCCGCAAAGAAGATCAAGGAGATCAGCGAGCGCTACGGCTTTGAGATCGATCCGAACCAGAAAGTCTACAATATGTCGGTATCGCAGAAGCAGACCGTTGAGATCATCAAGGTCCTGTATCGCGGCGCCGACATTTTGATTCTGGACGAGCCGACCGCGGTTCTGACGCCGCAGGAAACGGATAAGCTCTTCAAGGTCATGCGCAACATGCAAAAGGACGGCAAGTCGCTGATCATCATCACGCACAAGCTGCATGAGGTGCTGGAGGTATCCGACCGCGTCGCGATCCTGCGGAAGGGCGAATACATCGGCGACGTTCTGACCAAAGACGCCGATCAGCAGTCGCTGACCGATATGATGGTCGGGCGCGCGGTCAGCCTGAACATCGACCGTCCGAAGGCGGAACGCATCTCGGAGCGTCTGCGCGTCGAGCATCTGACGGTCAAAGACGTCGAAGGCGTCAAGCGCATCGACGACGTTTCCTTCACCGCGTACAGCGGCGAGATCCTCGGCATCGCGGGCATCGCCGGCAGCGGTCAGCGCGAGCTTCTGGAGGCGATTGCGGGCTTGCAGAAGCTTGAACCGGAGAGCCGGATCGTTTATCTTGATCCCGAAACCGGAAGGGAGAAGGTTTTAAACGGCATGGATCCGTTGAAGATCATCCATTCGGGCGTGCTGCTTTCGTTTGTGCCGGAGGACCGGTTCGGTATGGGACTGGTCGGCAGCATGAGCATTGCGGACAACGTGATGCTTCGAAGCTACCGGCGCGGAAAACACAATCCGTTCCTGGACCGCAAGTTCCCCAAAGCCCTTGCGACCCGGATCGTCAACGACCTCGAAGTCGTTACGCCGAACGTTGATCAGATTCCGCTAAGGCGGTTGTCCGGCGGCAATGTGCAGAAGGTTCTTGTCGGCCGCGAGATCGAACAGAACCCGTCGGTGCTGATGACCGCGTACGCGGTGCGCGGACTGGACATCAACACGTCTTATACGATCTATAACCTTTTGACGGAGCAGAAGATGAAGGGCGTCGCCGTCATCTACGTCGGCGAGGATTTGGACGTCCTTTTGGAGCTGTGCGACCGGATCCTGGTGCTGTGCGGCGGCAAGGTCTCCGGCGTCGTGGACGGACGTGCCGTCACCAAGGAGCAGATCGGACTCATGATGACCAAGGTCGGGGGAGGTGAATAAGATGCTGCATATTGCAAAGCGCGCGGGCATTCCCGCGTGGAAAGCATGGCTGATCCGCGGCGGCGCGATCGTGCTTGCGCTGATCGTCTGCGCGATCGTGACGATGATCGTGACCGGACTGAACCCGATCACCGTATTCAAAACCATGTTCGACGGTACGCTCGGTTCTTCCCGACGGATCTGGATCACCGTTTACCGCATCGCGATCCTGCTCGGCATCTCACTGGCGGTCACGCCCGCATTTAAGATGCGGTTCTGGAACATCGGCGCCGAAGGGCAGGTGCTGATCGGCGCGTTCGCCGCGGCGGTATGCATGTTCTACGCCGGCAAAATGCCGTTCTTCCAGAATCCCGACGTTCCGCTTGCCGTGAAAAACCTGATCGTCATCCCCTGCATGGTGATCGCAAGCCTTTTGGCCGGCGCGCTGTGGGGATTCCTTCCCGCGTTTTTCAAGTCGCGCTGGAACACGAACGAAACGCTGTTCACGCTGATGATGAACTACGTAGCGTTGCAGATCGTCAAGTTCATGATCGCCTACCGCGACGTGAAGTACCCGTGGTCGTCCAACGGAACGGTCGTCGGCATCTTCAATTCCGATCAAAAGCTCGGCGCGTACAGCGTGGGCTGGCTTCCCGAAGTCGCGGGCACGCGGTATCTTCTGCCCGCCGCGGTGATCGGCGTGCTGACCGTTGTGCTGTACCTGTACCTCAAATACAGCAAGCACGGCTATGAGATCGCGGTCGTCGGCGAAAGCGAGCGCACAGCGATGTACGCGGGCATCAAGGTCAATCGCGTCATCGTGCGCACCATGGTGCTGTCCGGCATGATCTGCGGACTGGTCGGGTGCCTGCTGGTCGGCACCGACCGGACGCTCACCGATACGCTGGTCGATGGGCGCGGCTATACCGCCGTCATGGTCTCGTGGATGTCGAAGTTCAATCCGATCGGTATGATCTTCTCGTCGTTTTTGCTGGTGTTCATGCAGTACGGCGCCAAGGAGGTCGCGAGCAAACCGGAGCTCGGGCTCAATCATTCGTTTGCCGATATTCTGACCGGCATCATTCTGTTCTTCATCATCGGCTGCGAATTCTTCATCAATTACCAGCTGCAGTTCAGCCGGTCAAAGAAACGGGAGGTGTAACGCTATGTGGGATTTTATCATTTCGTTTTTCCCGAGAGCGGTCATGCAGGGCATGCCGCTGCTGTACGGCAGTACGGGCGAGATCCTGACCGAAAAAGCCGGCAACCTCAACCTCGGTATCCCCGGCATCATGTACGTCGGCGCAATCTCCGGCGTCATCGGCGCGTTCTTCTATGAGCAGGCGGTCCCGAAGGAACAAATGATCGGTATCTTAGCGGTGCTGATCCCGATGCTGTGCTGTCTTTTAGGCTCGCTTCTGATGGGGCTTCTATACTGCTTCCTAACCGTTACGCTGCGCGCGAACCAGAACGTCACCGGTCTTGCCATGACGATGTTCGGCGTCGGGTTCGGCAACTTCTTCGGCGGCTCGCTGATCAAGCTCGCGCACAGCGAAGTCCCGAGCCTGACGTTCGCGACGACCAGCGACTTCTTCGGCGATGGCAAGGTGCCGGGCTGGCTTGCGTACGTCGGCATCGGTATCGCGATCCTGGTATCGCTGTTTCTGCGGTTCACGCGAAAGGGCATGCAGCTTCGCGCGGTCGGCGAGAATCCGGCGACGGCGGACGCGGCGGGCATCAACGTTACGCGGTATAAGTACGTCGCGACGATTGTGGGCAGCATGATCGCGGGCCTCGGCGGACTCTACTACGTCATGGAGTGCGCGCACGGCACCTGGGCGAACGAGGGGTTCGGCGACCGCGGCTGGCTTGCGATCGCGCTGGTCATCTTCACCACCTGGCGGCCGAGCATCAGCATCTTTGCGTCGATCCTGTTCGGCGGACTGATCATTCTTTCCGAGCATCTGAGCCTGCCTTTGGGCGTGAAGGAGCTCTACAAGCTCGCGCCGTACGTGGTCACGCTGATCGTGCTGATCATCGTGTCGCTGCGCAAGAAGCGCGAGAATCAGCCGCCGCAAAGCTTGGGATTGTCCTATTTCCGAGAGGAAAGATAAGTTTCGCATCATAAAACGACCGGCTTGCGCCGGTCGCTTTTGCATCTTATTCAATCTTGAAACGTACTCAGGGATTCTCCGAAGAGCCAGCGAACAAGCTCCGGCGGCGTGTCCGGCACGTTGACGGTGACAAACGTCGTGCGCGAGGGGACCATCTTTTCGGGATCGTCGCTTTCCGCCCATACCACGCGCGCGAGGACTGCATCTTTACAGTCGTTCGGGTTTCCGTCGGGAAGCTCTTTGATCTGCAGGATGATGGACGCATGCTGCTGATCCGAACTCCAGCGTCCGAAGTTCGTCGTCGGACGCTTCCAAAGCCAGTTGGTGCGTTCGCCCTGCGTCGATTTGCGCTTGAGGTATCCGTTATGAATGTCCTGCGTACAGCGCATCAGCCAGACCACATGATAGCCTGCGCGCTGAAAATGCTCGCACACGTCGAAGAAGGTCGCATGCATTAGCAGTCCGTCCTGCAGCATCATTGCGGTATGCCCGACCAGCACATACGCGACGTAGGTCGCGTCCCCGAGCGTGACCGGCACGTCGCGGCATTCCGGCGGGAACGCACTCTGCCACTGGTTATGCCAGTCGTCGTGCGAGCTCTGTGAAAACGGTTTCGGTTTACGGAACAGACACATCGGCGGATCCTTTCAGGTACGGTAGAGGAAGGACATGGTCGAAACGTCGAACAGGCCGCAGTCGGTCAGCCGTGCTTCGGGAATCACGGGCAGCGCCAGAAACGACAGCAGCACCAGCGGGTCACAGGCGTCGTCGGTGCCGAGCGCGCGTGCCGCGTCCAAAAGCGCGCGCTGTTTTTCGAGAACCGTTTCGACCGGCGCGTCGCTCATGAGTCCCGCGATCGGCAGTTCCAAGAGCGCTTTGACTTCGCCGTTCGATACCACCGTGAACCCGCCGCCTGCGCGGCGAAGCGTTTCCACGGCAAACAGCATATCGGCGTCGTTGTCGCCGACGATCACAATGTTATGCGAATCGTGCGCGACGGTCGCGCCGATCGCGCCACCCTGCACATGCATGCCGTCGACGATTCCGACGCCGACGTGTCCCGTCGCGTGATGCCGTTCGATCACGGCGAGCTTATTGAGTCCCTCCGAGGCGACGAAACAGCCGGATGCATCGTGCGGAACGACGCGGTACACAAGCCGCGTCACCAGCTGATGTGGGACCGTCTCGATGATCGGCATGAAGTCCTGCACGGGAAGCTTGAGATCGTCCGCTGTAACCGGCGCGGCGTGCACGCTGTTTTTCACGCAGTCGGACACGGCAGGCGAGGGAACGGGCGCGGTCGCGTCGAACGGAACGCCGTTGGTGAACACGGTTTTCGGCTCGATCGTGTGCAGGTTGTTAAACAGAATCAGATTGGCGCGGTATCCCGGCGCGATCGCGCCGATCCGGGACAGACCGAACGCGTTTGCGGTGTTCAGCGTCGCCATGCGCAGCGCGTCGAGCGGGCGGATCCCGCGGGAGATCGCGGTGTTGACGATATGATTGATGTGTCCCTCCGAGCGGATGTTTTCCAGATGCTTGTCATCGGTGCAGAAGCAGATCCGGTCGGTGGGCAGGCCCTCGGAAACAATGCCGTCGAGCATTTCCAGCACGCCGTTTGCGGCGGACCCCATGCGAATGAGGATATACATGCCGTTGCGCAGTTTTTCCTTGAGCTCACGGAAGTTTGAGCATTCGTGGTCGGTGCGCGGTCCCGCGACACAGTATGCGTTGAGCGCTTTGCCGGTCAGCATCGGCGCGTGCCCGTCGATCGGGCGGTCATAGAAGCGCTTGAGCTTTTCGAGCATGTCCGGCGCGCAGGACACGACTGATACGTAGTCCATGACTTCGCCGAGTCCCAGCACGTTCGGCTCGTCTAAAAACGCGCCCAGATCGGCGGCGTTCAGCGTTGCACCGCTGTGCTCGAACGGCGTCGACGGCACGCACGACGGCAGCATAAAGCGGATATCGAGCGGGAGACCCCGGGAAAGCGCGAACATCGCCTTGAGTCCGTCCGCGCCGCTGACGTTTGCGATCTCGTGCGGGTCCGCAATGATCGTCGTGGTGCCCTTGGGCAGGATCACCTGCGCAAACGACGCAGGCGTGACCATGGAGCTTTCGATGTGCACGTGCCCGTCGATCAAGCCCGGCGCAAGGTACGCGCCGTGTGCGTTGAACTCGTTCTCGCACGAGTAGTTTCCCACGCCGATGATCGTGTCACCCGCAATCGCGACGCTCGCTTCCGTGATCTCGTTGGTGAACACATTGATTACCCGCGCGTTTTTAATGACAAGCGTCGGCTTTCCGTCGCGTGCCGCGGGAATCAGAGTAGAGAGATCTCGTGCGCTCATGTGGATACCTCTGTTTCATATATTTTGTTTAGTATACCACAAGATTCGCAAAGAGTAAATCGTTACAGCAAAGAATTCGGTGAAAAATGTTCGATGCCGCGCACGCGGTCCAGCATGGTCAGCGCTTCGGTGAGCGCTTCGATCGCCGCGCCGTTGTCGCCGATGCGCACCGCGGCTTCGGCGACCGCAAATGAGCCGGCAAGCGTGTCGACGTCGGCGTGATTCAGGAATCGCTCAAGCGCGGGCATGTGCGTTTTGCTCATCTCGACCAGCCTGAGACAGCGCGCGTGCGCCGCCGCGTGATCGTTGTGCGATAGTGCGTCCTGCGCTTCATCGATCAGCGTTTCCGCTTCGTCGGCAACCCGGTCGAGGTACCGCGACGGAACCAGAAACAGAAACAGAAGCAGCAGACATACAAGAATCGTCGCCGCGGCGCGAAAGATCGTAAAACCCATCAGTTTCTCCTTTTGACCGGAACGGTCAGATCATACACTTCGCTTTTGTGCGCACGGTCGAGCTGCAGATGCAGTTCGCCGTCCGCGTTCATCTGCGCAAAGAACACGGACGAGAGCGCGATCCCGTTCTCCTTCAGCGCCGTTTCAACCGTTTTGCGATCGACGTGCAGCGCCTCCAGTCCTTTCTTTTGCATCTTCCCTTCCAGAATCAGCAGATGCGAAAGCGCCGCGGAGCCGGTTTCGATCCCGAGATCCTGCCTGGTCGGCGGCTGATACGGCGTCTTCTCGAGAACGCTCACGTTGCCGTTCGTTTCCAGGATTGCATAGGCGACCTCGGTAACGTCGAACACATCCTTGCTTCTAAGACTGTCCATCAGATCGCGCACCGTGTAGTTCGTGCGGCGCATGACCTTCTCCTGCAAGACCCCGTCCAAAATCAGGATCTGCGGCGTGCCGCATAAAAATCTGCGAACGGAGGAGGATTTTAAGCAGAGCTTCGCGATCAATTGCTGGACAAGATACAGCGCGAGAATCGGCACAATGCTGTATAAAAGCGGAATGTCCGTGTCCGCGATCGCCGTGCTCGCGATGTCCGCAATGATCAGCGTCATCAGAAGGTCGTACGGCTGCAGATCACTGACCTGCCGCTTTCCGGTCAGCCGCAGGATCAGCAAAACAAACAGGTCCAAAAAGACCGCGCGTAAGAATAACGTCAGCATACCGTTAGCATGTCCCTTCAATCCGGTTTCATACAGCGCCGCGCAAACGCGTTTCCTGTCGTTCACCGTTTTCGGGACGAATGATATATAATAAAAAACGCTGAAAGGTATATAAAAACAGTAAGAGGAAAAAGAGGAGTTTCGTCGAATATAGTAGTAAGAGGGTGAGATTGGAACCAGTCTTACCGAAAACACGACGGAGGAGTACTATGCTGTTTGCAGAAGAAGGCGCCGGCCTCGTCTTTACGGGAGGCGAAGCGGCAGCGTCAACGCTGATTACGTTTCTTCTCGGGATCGGGATCGTCTTTATCGGACTGATCGCGCTGATCCTGATCATCAGGATCATGGGCGGCATTATGAAGGCGGGCGGCAAGCGCAAGGCGGCGATGCCCGCGCCGGAAGGAAAGGCTGAGCCGGAAGCGGACGTGGATCGCGGCGCGCTGCTCGCGGCTGTGTCGGCGGCGATCGCAACCGTCATGGGCGAACAGGTGGCGGGAATTCGGATCGTTTCTTTCAAAAAAGCGGAATAACGGAGGAGAGCAAGTATGCGTAAGTTTTCAGTCAACGTCAACGGAACGAAATATGAAGTGGAAGTCGAAGAGATCGACGCGAAGACCGCCGCGGCGTCCGCGCCTGTTTCCGAAGCGCCCAAGAGCGCGCCCCGAGGCACCGGAACCGAGGTCCGTTCGCCGATGCCCGGCAACATCCTAAAGGTCAACGTCAATCCCGGCGACACCGTCAGGGAAGGTCAGCAGCTGATGGTCCTTGAAGCCATGAAAATGGAAAACGAGATCCTTGCGCCGTCCAACGGCAGAATTACGTCCATTGCCGTAGCGAAAGGCTCCACGGTGGAAAGCGGTTCGCTGCTGTGCACCATCGCTTAAGCGGGGGTGTCTATGGAAGCCATCTGGGAAACCATATCCGGGTTCTTCTCGGAAACCGGGTTCGCGCTGTTCTTCCAGGACGGAAACTGGCGCTGCCTGATCATGATCGCGCTTGCTTGCTTTTTGCTGTACCTCGCGATCGTCAAAAAGTTTGAGCCGCTGCTGCTTGTGCCGATCGCGTTCGGCATGCTCTTAACAAACCTGCCCGGCGCGAACCTCTTTCATGAGGAGCTGTTCGGACTCGGCGCGAACAACGCCGATCCCGGCGTGATTCAGTGGGCGAAGCTCGGAAACATTCACGAAACGGGGCTTTTGGACTACCTTTATCTCGGCGTCAAGCTCGGCATCTATCCGTGCCTGATCTTTATGGGTGTCGGCGCGATGACGGACTTCGGTCCCCTGATCGCAAACCCGAAGAGCCTGATTCTCGGCGCGGCGGCGCAGCTCGGCATCTTCATCGCGTTCGCGCTGTCGATTCTCGCGTTCCAGTGGATCCCGACCGACGGTACGCCGATCCAGAACATCGCGGCGTCCATCGGCATCATCGGTGGCGCCGACGGACCTACGGCAATCCTCGTCACGTCGCGGCTCGCGCCCTCGTATCTCGGCGCGATCGCGGTCGCGGCATACTCGTACATGGCGCTGGTGCCGGTCATTCAACCGCCGTTTATGAAGCTTCTGACGACCAAAAAAGAGCGTCAGATTGTGATGGAGCAGCTCCGTCCGGTCTCGCAGACCGAGAAGATCCTGTTCCCGATCGTGGTCACCGTGTTCGTTGCGCTGCTGGTGCCCTCTGCGGCGCCGCTCGTCGGCTGTCTGATGCTCGGCAACCTCTTCCGCGAGTGCGGTGTGACCGAGCGTCTTTCGAAGACCGTTCAGAACGAGCTTTGCAACATCGTCACGATCTTTCTCGGCGTATGCGTCGGTGCGACCGCGACGGGCAAGACGTTTTTGCAGCTTGCGACGCTGGTCATCGTCGTGCTCGGCGTGATCGCGTTCATCGGCGGCACCTGCGGCGGCGTTCTGCTTGCGAAGCTGATGAATCTCTTCCTCAAAAAGAAGATCAATCCGCTGATCGGGTCCGCGGGCGTTTCCGCCGTGCCGATGGCGGCGCGCGTAAGTCAGGTCGTCGGACAGAAGGAGAATCCCAAGAACTTCCTGCTGATGCACGCAATGGGCCCGAACGTGGCGGGCGTCATCGGCTCGGCGATCGCGGCGGGCGTGTTTTTGACGCTGTTCCGGTAAGGAGGATCATCTATGAGCAAACTGTTTGTTACCGATACCATCCTGCGCGACGCGCATCAGTCGCTTGCCGCGACGCGCATGACCACCGAGGAAATGCTCCCCGCCTGCGAGATGCTTGACGCGATCGGCTACTGGTCGCTCGAGGTCTGGGGCGGCGCGACGTTCGATTCCTGCCTGCGGTTTTTGAACGAAGACCCGTGGGAACGGCTGCGCACACTCCGGAAAGCGCTGCCGAACACGAAGCTGCAGATGCTCTTCCGCGGACAGAACATCCTGGGGTACAAGCATTACGCGGACGACGTGGTCGAGCAGTTCTGCCGCAAGGCGATCGAGAACGGCATCGACGTGATCCGCATCTTCGACGCGCTGAACGATCCGCGCAATCTGGAAGCGGCGATCAGGTATACCAAAAAATACGGAGGCTTCTGCGAGGCGGCGATCTCCTACACGACCTCGCCGGTGCACAGCGAATCGTATTTTGTGAAACTCTCCAAGGAACTGGCGCAGATGGGCGCGGATTCGATCTGCATCAAGGATATGGCGAATCTTTTGCTCCCGTATGACGCATACTCGCTTGTGAAGAAGCTGAAAAGTGAGGTCGACATCCCGATCCATCTGCATACGCACAATACCACCGGAACCGGCGATATGGTTTTGCTGAAGGCTTCGGAAGCCGGCGTGGATATCGTGGACACCGCGCTGTCGCCGCTGGGCAACGGCACGTCCCAGCCCGCGACCGAATCGCTGGTCGCAACGCTCAAGGGGCAGGAACGCGATACAGGGCTCGATCTCAACGCGCTTTCCGAGTGCGCGAAGTACTTCCGCAAGGTGTATGAGCGCCTGAAAGGCGACGGCTTGATTTCCGACAAGTCCCTGCGCGTCGATACGAACACGCTGCTGTATCAGGTCCCGGGCGGCATGCTTTCGAACCTCATCAAGCAGCTCAAGGATGCGGGCGCGGAGGATAAGTATTACGACGTGCTTGCGGAGATCCCGCGGGTGCGCAAGGATTTCGGCTATCCGCCGCTCGTTACGCCGACCAGCCAGATCGTCGGCACACAGGCGGTGTTCAACGTGCTGGTCGGACGCTACAAGACGTTCCCGAACAACTCGAAAGCGGTCCTGCGCGGCGAGTACGGCAAGCTTCCCGGACCCGTCAATGAAGAAGTGCGCAGGATGGCGATCGGCGACGAAGAAGTCGTGACCTGCCGTCCGGCAGACCTACTGGAACCGGAGCTTGAAAACTACCGAAAGGAACTCGGCGATCGCGCGCACAGCGAGGAGGACGTTTTAAGCTACGCGCTCTTGCCGCAGGTAGCGCTCAAGTATTTCGACTGGCGCGATATGCAGGCCGAACAGGCGAACGCGCCCGAGCCCGAACCCGAACCCGCTCCGGCGCCCGTTGACCCGAACGCGGTGCGTGAACTCTATGTGGAGGATCTGAGTATCTGAATGAGACATATTCCCAACATTCTATCCGGTTTTCGAATCATCCTGGTCGGCGTGTTCGCCTGGCTGTTCTGCAGCACGACCCTGCCGAGCCCGAATCACTATTGGTGGGCGCTCGGCGTGTACGTACTTGCATTTCTGACCGACATCCTTGACGGCTTTTTAGCACGCACGTTTCACTGGGTTACGCCGGTCGGAAAGCTGCTGGACCCGCTTGCGGACAAGCTGATGTCGATCACGGCGCTGATCGTGATCCTGGTCGCGCGTTCCCGTCAGGACGACGGCATGTTCGGCGTGTACGTCGCGCTGTTTGTGCTGTTCGTCGTTAAGGAACTGCTGATGATGGCCGGCGGGCTTGTCATGCTCAAGCACCGCAAGGTCGCGTATTCCGACTGGTACGGCAAAGCCGCCACGGGCATCTTTGCGATCGGTACCGTACTGACGCTTCTGCGCTTCCCGCTTGCCGAGACCATTGAGATCGAGCCGTGGAACATTGCGGTTCTGGCGGCGGCGGTCGCGCTGTCCTACGTCGCCATGACGCATTATGCGCGCACGCAGCTGTTTACGTCCGCGCCGAAGGAAGCCGCGCCCGATGAGGAAAAACTCTTTGAAAAGGTCGACCGGCTCATGAAATAATGCTTGCAATCGCGGGAAGACTGTGATATACTGCATACGTTGGAATGTTGAACTTGAAGGAGTGGGGAAATCCCACTCTTTCGTTTTGAGAGAGAGGAACACAAACGAAACGTGAAAACGACCGAGATCTGTGAGAACCTTTGCAGGGCGAAGATCGAATCGATGGGGTTCGAGCTTTGCGACGTCGAGTATCAGAAGGAATACGGCGACTGGGTGCTGACGTTTTATATCGATAAGCCGGAGGGCGTGACCATCGACGAGTGCGAAACCGTCAGCCGCGCCGTCGAGCCGATCCTCGACGAGCACGACCCGATCGAGCAGGAATACGTGCTGTCGGTCTCGTCTTTGGGGATCGACCGTCCGCTCAAAAAACCGCGCGATTTCGACCGCGCGATGGGCAAGGAGCTTGAAATCAAGCTCTACGCGCCGCTTTCCGGCAAAAAACAATGGATCGGGACGCTGACTGCGCATGATGCGGACAGCTTCACCGTGGAAACGGAATCGGGACAGACGCTTACCGTCCGCAAAAAGGACTGCGCGCTCGTCCGGCCGAATATCAGGTTTTAATTTCAGAAAGGAACAAACCCATGAACGCAGAGTTTATCGAAGCACTGAACGCGCTCGAAAAGGAACGCGGCATCAAGAAGTCCGTGCTGATCAGCGCATTTGAATCCGCCCTGATCGTCGCGTACAAGCGCAATTACAATTCAACGGGCAACGTCCGCGCCGAAGTGGACGGCGACACCGGGGAATACCATATCTACGCGTCCAAGACCGTTGTGGAAACGGTCGAGAATCCGTCGCAGGAGATCTCTTTGGAGCGCGCGAAAAAGGTCAATCCGCTGTACGAGCTCGGCGACGTGCTCGAGGAGGAAGCGTTCGCGAAGGACTTCGGCCGCATCGCCGCGCAGACGGCGAAGCAGGTCATGGTGCAGCGCATTCGCGAGGCGGAGCGCGGCAACATCTATGAGGAGTACGTCGAGAAGGAGAACGAGATTCTCACCGCGATCGTGCAGCGCGTGGAAAAGGGCAACGCGTACGTCGAGCTGGGCAAGACGGACGGTATCCTGACCGCAAACGAAATGATCCCCGGCGAAACGTACGAGAACAACGAGCGCATCAAGGTGTACGTGCTCGAGGTCCGCAAGGAGAACAAGGGCCCGCAGGTCGTCGTAAGCCGTACGCATCCGGGACTGGTCAAGCGTCTCTTTGAGCTCGAAGTGCCTGAGATTATGAGCGGCACGGTGCAGATCAAGTCGATCGCGCGCGAAGCCGGATTCCGCACCAAGGTGTCCGTGTTTTCCACCGATCCGCAGGTCGACGCCGTCGGCGCATGCGTCGGGCCGCGCGGCGCGCGTGTGGAGCGCATCGTGAATGAACTGCACAACGAGAAGATCGATATCATCGAATACGATTCCGACAGCGCCATCTATATCGCAAAGGCGTTGAGCCCCGCGAAGGTTTTGATGGTCTATGTCAACGAAGAGGAGAAGGCGGCGCGCGTGGTCGTGCCCGACTCGCAGCTGTCGCTCGCCATCGGCAAGGAAGGTCAGAACGCGCGTCTCGCGGCGAAGCTGACCGGCTGGAAGATCGATATCAAGAGCCAGTCGCAGGCGGACGAAGCCATGCAGGCGGCGGAAGAGGAACAGGGTTCGGAGGAATAAACGGTTGAAAAAGATCCCGATGCGGATGTGCGTCGCCTGCCGCGAAATGCGGACGAAAAAGGAACTGATGCGCATCGTGAAAACGGCGGACGGTACGCTTTCGCTCGACCTCTCGGGCAAACTGAACGGACGCGGCGCATACCTTTGCCGCGCCGAGAACTGCCTTTTGCGCGCCGTCAAAACGCGCGCGTTCGAGCGCGCGCTGGAAGCGCCGCTTTCCGAGCCGGTGATCGAAGCGCTCCGGGAGGAGATTCTGAAAAATGGACCGGCTGTTTAACGCGATCGGGCTTTGCATGAAGGCGGGAAAAGCGCAGAGCGGCGCGTTTCAAACCGAGAACGCGATTCGTTCGGGCAAAGCGAAGCTGGTGCTTTTGGAGACGTCCGCTTCCGAAGCAACGAAAGAACACTACGAGAAGATGTGCGCAGCGCACGGCGTTCCGCTCTATATGACGGAGACCGTAGGCCGCGCGATCGGAAAGGATTCGCGCATCGTCATGGCGGTGACGGATCCGGCGTTTCAAACCATGATAGAGAGCGCAATGCGCAATACCGATGAAAAGCGGGGATGAGTATGGCAACGAATTTTCTGGAAACAGCAAAAACTCTGAAAACGGAGATGCAGACACTGCTTCACGCGCTGGAAGCGACGAAGGGCTCGATCGGCGAGCTTTTGGACGCCGCGCGCCGCACGGAAGGCAGTATGATCGACCGTGAGGAAAAAGAAAAACAGGAGCGGGAAGCGAAGGAACGCGCGGAGCGCTTAAAAGCGCTGCTCGAAAGCGAGACGGACCTTGCCGCGCATGCGGGCGGCAACGGCGCGGAAGAGACGGAGGAGTCCACGGCGCAGCCCGAGGCGCCCGTTGTGCCGTTTGAGACGGTTTCGGAACCGAAGAAACCCGTCGAACGTCCGACCAAGCCGCGCGAGGACGCGCGACCGGCACAGCAAAAGTCCGAACGACCCCAGGAGAGGGCGCGCAAGGATTCGCCGCGTCCGCAGGAGAACCGCGGGACCGACAACCGCGCGCCGCGCCGCGACAATCCCGCACAGCGCGCCGTGATGATCAATCCGCCGAGTTCCTCGGACAGCAACCGGGGCAGAAACGATCGAAAGAAGCCGTTTGAATCAACGGATAAGAAAGCGAAGAACAAGAAGACGATGATGAAGGAAGCAGGCCCGACCGCGCGCGGCTGGGAGGACGACGGACAAATGGGCAATCGCCGCAAGGCGAAGCGTCAGCAGGCGGAGACACAGCAGCCCAAGCCTGCGCCCGTGGTAATCGATCACGCCGTCATCACGACCGAGACGATCACGGTCAAGGATCTGTCCGAAAAGATCGGCAAGCCCGCAAACGAGATCTTAAAGAAACTGCTGATGCTCGGCATCATCGCCAACATCAATCAGGAACTGGATTTCGACACCTGCGAACTCATCGCGAGCGAGTTCGACATCACGCTCGAACAGCAGCTTGCAAAATCGTTTGAAGACGTGCTGATGGACGCCGCGGAGGACGCCGACGCGCCCGAAACGTTGAAGCCGCGTCCGCCGGTCGTCACGATCATGGGTCACGTCGATCACGGCAAGACGTCGCTTTTAGACGCGATCCGCAACTCGCACGTCACCGCAGGCGAAGCGGGCGGCATTACGCAGCATATCGGCGCGTATACCGTCACCTTAAACGGCAAGCAGATCACGTTTATCGACACGCCGGGTCACGAGGCGTTTACCGCCATGCGTGCGCGCGGCGCGCAGGTCACGGATATCGTCATCCTGGTCGTCGCGGCGGACGACGGCATCATGCCGCAGACCATCGAGGCGATCAACCACGCGAAGGCGGCGAACGTGCCGATCATTGTCGCGATCAACAAGATCGACCGCGACACCGCGGATCCCGACCGCGTCAAACAGCAGCTCACCGAGTACGGGCTCGTCACCGAGGAATGGGGCGGCGACACGATCTGCGTGCCGGTTTCGGCAAAGAAGCAGATCAATCTCGATCAGCTGCTCGAAATGGTCCTTTTGCAGGCGGACGTTCTGGAGCTCAAAGCGAACCCGGATCGCCTTGCGAAGGGTACGATCATCGAAGCGCAGCTTGATAAGGCGCGCGGTCCGGTGGCGACCGTGCTCGTGCAAAACGGCACGCTGAAAAAGGGCGATACGATCGTTGCCGGTACGGCATACGGGCGTGTGCGCGCCATGATGGACGACAAGGGCCGCTCCGTGAGCAGCGCGGGCCCGTCCACGCCGGTCGAGGTGCTCGGCTTCAACGAGGTTCCGGCGGCGGGCGATACGCTGTTTGCCGCGGACGACGACAAACTCAACCGCCAGGTCGCGGAGGAACGCCGCGATCGGCTCAAAGCGGCGCAGATCAAGCAGGCGCAGAAGGTCTCCTTGGACGATCTGTTCAATCAGATGGCGGAAGGCGAGCTCAAGGATCTGAACCTCATTATCAAGGCGGACGTGCAGGGCTCGGTCGAAGCGGTCAAGCAGGCGCTTGAAAAGCTCAGCAACGACGAAGTCCGCGTGCGCTGCATCCACAGCGGCGTCGGCGCGATCACCGGATCGGACATCATGTTCGCGTCCGCGTCGAACGCGATCGTGATCGGCTTCAACGTGCGTCCGGATTCCACGGCGCGCGCGACCGCCGAAAAGGAAAAGGTCGACGTGCGGACCTATCGCGTCATCTATAACGCGATCGAGGACGTGGAGAACGCGATGAAGGGTATGTTCAAGCCGGTCTTCCAGGAGGTCGAGCTCGGGCGCTGCACCGTTCGCAGCACGTTCCGTGTTTCCGGCGTCGGCACGATCGCTGGCGCGTACGTCAACGAAGGCAAGGTCACGCGGTCCGCGCAGGTGCGCGTCGTGCGCGGCGGCATCGTGATCCACGACGGCAGGATCGCTTCGCTGAAGCGGTTCAAGGACGACGCCAGGGAAGTCCTTGCGGGCTACGAGTGCGGTATTTCGATCGAGAACTTCAACGATATCCTCGAAGAGGACGTTATTGAATGCTATGTGATGGAGGAAGTGAAGCGCTGATGGCAAAGGTCCGAAATGAACGGCTCCGCGAGGAGTTGAAAAAAACGGTCAGCGCGATCATCTTCGATATGAAGGATCCGCGGATCCCTGCGGTGACCTCGATCACCGAGATGGAAGTGACGCCCGATCTCAAATACGCCAAGGCGCATGTGTCCGTGTACGACGCGGACGAGAACGCGGCAAAGACCGCGGTCGACGCGCTGAACCATGCGGCGGGTTTTATCGCGCATGAGGTCGGTACGCGCATGACGATCCGACGCGTGCCCGCGATCCGCTTTGTCGCGGACGACTCGATCGCGTACTCCGTGCATATCTCGGAGGTCATTCGCTCGCTGCACAAGGACGACAAACCCGAACAGGAGACAGAAGCATGAACTGTTCCCGCGCGGCGGCATTTATACAATCGCATCACACGTTTTATCTGGCAGCCCATCAGTCGCCCGACGGCGATACGTTGGGCTCCTGCCTTGCGCTTCGGTCGGCGCTTCTTGCGCTCGGCAAGGAAGCAACCGTGGTCTGTCCCGATCCCGTGCCCGAATACCTGCGCTTTTTAGCCGGCGCGGAAACGGTCACGGGCACGGAGCGCATCGAGGTCCCGCGCGAAGCGGTGATCTATATTGACTGCGCGGAGCACGGCAGAACGGGCGCGCTGCAGCCGGTGCTTGAACAGGCGCCGTATCAGTTCTGCATCGATCATCACGGGACGAATCCCCGCTGTACCAAGGATGGGGACTGGGTGGAGCACGTCGGCGCGACGGGCGAGCTGATCCTAAGACTTCTCGAACAGATCGGCGCGCCGATCACAAAGAACGTCGCGGTTGCGCTGTATACGGCGATCACGACCGATACGGGCAATTTCGCCTATTCGAACACCACGGCGGACTCGCTGCGCGCCGGCGCGAAGCTTTTAGAGTGCGGCATCGACGTTTCGGAACTGAACCGGATCCTGTTCCGGTCCATGCGGCTAAGCAAGGCAAAGCTCATTGCATACGTGCTCTCAAACATGGAGCTTCTGCGCGACGGCGCAATCGCCGTTGCGGCGATCCCCGAGTCGGTTCTGGACGCGTACGGCGCGACCAAAGAGGACTGCGAGGGGCTGATCGATTCGCTTCGCGATATCGACACGGTGGAAGCCGCGTGCGTTTTGCGCGAGTCAAAGGACGGCGTGCGTGTGAGCATGCGCTCCAAGCGCGCCTGCGACGTGGCGGCGATCGCAAAGCGGTTCGGCGGCGGCGGACATCAGCGCGCGGCGGGATGTACGCTGTATATGCCCCTTTCGGACGCGCTCACAGCGATGAAAGAAGCGCTTTTTAAGGCATTTGTATGAACGAAGGCATCATAACGGTACTGAAGCCGCCGGGAATGTCCTCGAGCGACGTTGTGGTGGACGTGCGGCGCGTGTTCGAAACGAAGCGCGTCGGGCATCTCGGCACGCTCGATCCCGAGGCGGCGGGCGTACTGCCCGTGTGCGTCGGACGCGCGGTGCGGCTGTTTGAGTATCTCGTGGACAAGCAGAAAACGTACCTTGCCGAACTCGTGTTCGGCGCGTCGACCGATACGCAGGACGCGCAGGGAACGGTGCTAAAAACGTCCGACCGGATCGTATCCGAGGCGGAGTTGGACGCCGTTCTGCCGTGCTTTACGGGAAGGATCGTTCAGACGCCGCCGAAGTTCTCCGCGCTGAAATACAACGGGCAGAAGCTTTACGATCTCGCGCTGAAGGGAAAGGAAATCCCGGACAAGTCGCGCGAGATTGAGATCGTGTCGCTCGAACGCACGGAAACGCTCGGCACGAACCGGTATCTGCTTCGCGTGCGCTGTTCGCGCGGAACGTATATCCGCACGCTCTGCAGCGACATCGGCGATGCACTCGGCGTACCCTCGCATATGGCGTTT
This sequence comes from uncultured Clostridia bacterium, assembly GCA_905235205.1. Taxonomy (GTDB): domain Bacteria; phylum Bacillota; class Clostridia; order Christensenellales; family CAG-138; genus UBA3792. Next base: position 20,195 of record CAJOKM010000007.1, read on the forward strand.
CTGCTGCGGACGGAGTCGGGCGCGTTTACGCTCGATCACGCGTTCACGATCGCGCAGCTGGAAGCGAAGAAGGCGGACGGAACGCTTTCCGATGCGCTCGTTTCGTGCGAGGACGCCGTCGCGTTTCTGCCGCGGCTCGACCTGAAAGACGATCGCCTGCGCCCCGCGAAAAACGGATTGGGCACACGCGTACGCGCGGCGGACGGGCTGTACCGGCTCTACTGCGGCGGATTCTTGGGGATCGGCGTCGTGCAAAACGGCAGTGCGGCGCTGAAAGTGCATTTATACGGGGAGGAATCATGAATCAGACGGTCGTAGCGCTCGGCATGTTCGACGGCGTACATCTCGGACATCGCGTCCTGCTCGAACGCGCGGCTGTTCGTGCGCACAGAGACGGCGACACGGCGGTCGTGTTCACGTATGCGAACCATCCGCGCGAACTGTTCGGCGGCGACGTTTCGTACCTTAGCACAAACGAGCAGCGCGAGCGGCTGATCCTTGCCTGCGGCTGCGATCGCGTGGACAGCATTCCGTTTGACGCGGCGTTTGCCGCGATGGCGCCGGACGCGTTTGTCGACTGGCTGAACGTGCGTTACGAAGGGACGGTCGCTGCGATCGTTGTCGGCTACGATTTTCGCTTCGGGGCAAAGGCGACGGGGGATGTGGAACTCTTAAAAACGCTTTGCGAAGAACGCGGGATCGAATTCATTGTGATTCCGGAAGTCTCCGTCGACGGCGTTCCCTGCGCGTCGACCTATATCCGGGACGCGGTTCGATCCGGGGACGTCGAACGGGCGGCGCGGATGCTCGACAGACCGTATGAACTGACCGGCACGGTCGTGCATGCAAAGGCGCTCGGCAGGACGTATCATTTCCCGACGGCAAACATGAGCCAGGGAACGCAGGTGCTGCCGAAGGACGGCGTGTACGCGACGGTCCTGGTCTTTGCGGGAAACGCGTATCCCGCGGTGACCAATGTCGGCACGAATCCGACGGTCGGCGGGCGGGCGCACTCCGTCGAGACGCATGCGATCGGGGAACAGCTCGATCTGTACGGGAAGTCCGTCGCCGTTCGGTTTTTGAAACGCCTGCGCGACGAGAGAACGTTTGAAAATAAGGATCTGCTGTTTGAGCAGATCGCGCGCGACGCCGAAACGGCGAAAAAAGTTTTTCAAGAACACGAAAAAAGTGTTTACAATTCGGAACGGTTGTGCTAAACTGTCAAAGGTTAAACCGCAAACTGGGTTGATGCGACTCTCCGACGCCATACGCAGTTTACGGGGATACGAATAAAAGGAGGAAAAAACCATGACGAAACAGGAAATTATCGCAAAGTACGCACTGCACGAGGGTGACACGGGTTCTCCCGAGGTCCAGATCGCACTCTTGACCGAGCGCATCAATCACCTCAACGAGCACCTCAAGGTCAATCAGAAGGATCACCATTCGCGCCGCGGTCTTTTGAAGATGGTCGGTACCCGCAGAGGTCTTCTGAACTATCTCAAGGAAAAGGACATCGAGCGTTACAGAGCGATCATCGCAGCATTGAACCTCAGGAAATAAGAAGTAAGGCGGGGGTTTTAACCCCGCCTGTCTTTTTGGCTGCGCGTTTCGCACGTATGAACGGCAATCATAAATAAAGATAAAGAGGAAAAAGAAAAAATGCAAAGAGTGTTTGAAACCATGATCGGCGATCGCAAACTGATCGTCGAGACCGGGAAGTACGCCGAGCAAGCGGGCGGCAACTGCCTCGTGCGCTGCGGCGGCACGGCGGTCATGGTCAACGCAACGGTCGCCAAGGAACCGCGCGACGGCGTTGATTTTCTGCCGCTTTCCATCGAGTTCGAAGAGAAACTGTACGCGGTCGGCAAGATCCCCGGCGGATTCATCAAGCGCGAGGGCCGTCCCACCGAAAAGGCGATCTTAACGAGCCGCCTCATTGACCGTCCGCTGCGTCCGCTGTTCCCGAAGGGATTCTACAACGACGTGCAGGTCATTGCGACCGTTCTCTCGGTAGAGCAGGACATCCAGCCCGACGTGCTGGGCATGATCGGCTCCTCGATCGCGCTGTCCATTTCGCCGGCGCCGTTCATGGGTCCGACGGGCTCCGTGGCGGTCGGCATGATCGACGGCGAGTATATCTTAAACCCCGACTGCGAGCAGCGTGAAAAGAGCCGTCTCGCGCTGACGGTTGCGGGCACCCGCGACGCGGTCATGATGGTCGAGGCGGGCGCGAATGAAGTCACCGAGGAGGAAATGCTCGGCGCGATCCTGTTTGCGCATGAAGAGATCAAGAAGATCGTCGACTTCATCGAAGAGATTCAGAAAGAAATCGGCAAGCCCAAGATGGAAGTCAACATCCATGTTCCGGACGAAGACCTCAACCGCCGCGTGCGCGCGTTCGCGATGGACAAGGTCGTCTGGCAGATGGACACCTTCGACCGGCACGAGCGCGAAGTACGCACCGAGCAGGTCAAGGAAGAGACCAAAGCTGCGTTTGCGGAAACCGATCCCGACTGCGAGAAGGACGTCGACGCGATTCTGTATCAGATGCAGAAGGAAGTCATGCGCGACAAGATCATCAACAAGAAGATCCGTCCCGACGGACGCGCGCAGGATGAGATTCGTCCGATCTGGAGCGAAGTGCATATGCTCGAGCGTCCGCACGGCAGCGCGGTGTTCACCCGCGGTCAGACGCAGGTCATGACGATCGCGACCCTCGGTACGATCGCCGAAGCGCAGATCCTCGACGGACTCACGCTTGAGGACAGCAAACGCTATATGCATCAGTACAACATGCCGCCGTATTCGACCGGCGAAACGCGCCCCGTGCGCAGCCCCGGTCGCCGCGAGATCGGCCACGGCGCACTCGCGGAGCGCGCGCTTCTGCCGGTGCTTCCGAGCGAAGAGGAGTTCCCGTACTGCATGCGCCTCGTGTCCGAGGTCATCAGCTCGAACGGTTCGACCTCGCAGGCGTCGATCTGCGCCAGCACGATGGCGCTGATGGACGCGGGCGTTCCGATCAAAAAGCCGGTTGCCGGCGTTGCAATGGGTCTCATCAAGGACGTGGAGAGCGGCAACATCGCAATCCTCACCGATATCCAGGGCTTAGAGGACTTTCTCGGCGACATGGACTTCAAGGTGGCGGGTACGCGTGAAGGCATTACCGCGATCCAGATGGACATCAAGATCAAGGGCATCGACCGCGAGATTCTGACCCGCGCGCTCGAACAGGCGCGCAAGGGACGTCTGTTCATTCTCGATAAGATGGCGGAGACGATCGCGGAGCCGCGCAAGGAGCTTTCGCCCTATGCGCCGCGCATTTTGAGCTTCAAGATCAATCCGGACAAGATCCGCGACGTCATCGGCAGCGGCGGCAAGACCATCAACGGCATTATCGCCAAGACCGGCGTCAAGATCGACATCGAGGACGACGGCAGCGTGTTCATCGCGTCGCCCGATCAGGCGGCGGCTGAGGAAGCGAAGCGCATCATCGACGGTATCGTCGAGGACATCGAGGTCGGCAAGGTTTACCTCGGCACGGTCGTCGGCATCAAGGAGTTCGGCGCGTTCGTCAATCTGAAGCCCGGAACCGACGGGTTACTGCACATCTCCCGCATCGCCAAAGAGCGCGTGAACAAGGTCGAGGACGTCTTAAACCTCGGCGACCAGGTGCTCGTGCGCGTGTTCGAGATCGATCCGAAGACCGGCAAGATCGGTCTGACCCGCAAGGATCTGCTGCCCGACAGCAAGAAGTCCGAGAATAACGAGGAAAACTAACGAACAGAATAGAGAGGGGCAGAGCGCAGTTCTGCCCTTCTTTTCTGATCGGAGGTTTTTCATATGACGGAACAATGTATTCTTTCCAACGGAGTCCGCGTGCTTGCGGAGCGCATGGAAGGCCTGCGCTCGGTCGCGATCGGGATCTGGTTCAACGCCGGTTCGATCTATGAACCGGAGCGCACGGCCGGCGTTTCGCACTTTGTCGAGCACATGCTCTTTAAGGGCACGCGCAAGAGAAGCGCATCGGATATCGCCGCCGAGATGGACGCGATCGGCGCAAACCTGAACGCGTTCACTTCGAAGGAATGCACCTGCTTCCACGCGACGGTGCTCGAAGAACATCTGGAACATGCGATCGAATTGCTTGCGGACATCACGCAGAACAGCGTGATCGATCCGGATGAGCTCGAACGGGAGAAACAGGTGATCCTTGAAGAGATCGCCATGACCGAGGACAGCGCGGAGGATCTGGTCTTCGAACGCGCGGGCGAGCAGTTGTTTTTTAAAACGCCCCTGGAGCGCGAGATCCTCGGAAGCGCGGTGTCGGTCGGCGCGCTCACGCGGGACGACCTTCTTGCCTACATGCAGACGCATTACACGGGCGAGAATCTTGTGATCGCCGCCGCGGGCAGTCTTTCGCCCGATACGCTGTTTGCGCTCGCCAAGCGGTACTTTGCCGACGTGCCGCGCGGAACGCGGCAAAAGGCGCCTGCCGTGACCGTTCGCCACGGATTGCGCTGTACGGCGGTTGAGAAGGACGCCGAACAGATCCATCTGTGTCTCTCCGTTCCGGGCGCCGCGCTCGGGACGGACGCGTTCGAATCGCTTGCGGTGCTGTCGAACGCGCTCGGCGGAGGCATGAGCTCGCGCCTGTTCCGTTCGATCCGCGAGGAGCGCGGACTGGCATACTCCGTGTATTCCCAGCCGATCGCCTATCGCGGCGCGGGAAGCCTTTCCCTGTACGCGGGCTGTACCGAACGCCAGGCGGAGGAGGCGCTGCGGCTGATGCTCAGGGAAGCCGACGGGATGCGGCAAAACGGATTAAAGGCGGATGAGTTCTCGCGCTCCAAACAGCAGCTGATCGGGAATTATCTGCTCAGTATGGAGTCTGCGGCGGCGCATATGAGCGCGATCGGCAAGTCGGCGCTGCTGCTGGATCGAATTTATGAATTACAGACTACCCTAAACCGCATGAATTGTGTTACAATAGAAGCGGTGAAGGATCAGGCGGCTGACCGGTTTTCACCGAACGCGGCGGCGTTCTGTGCTGCGGGACGCTTGAAAGGCATCGGCGGCGCGCTCGAAACCATTGTTCAAAACTGGTGGAACGCGCGCGGGAGCTGATCCATAGACACCGGAGAGGTACGCCGAACACGGGGCGTAAGGGACCGACCACATGGAACGGAGTTTCAGAATCAACAAACGGTTTTTCTGGCTGCTGCTTGCCGGCATTGTTTTGCTGGTGCTGTTTGTCGTGGGCGCGGTGTATCTGCTGCGCAGGGTGACGGGCAACGTGCGCCGGCTCAGCTATACGACGATCTATTCCGAGGTGGAGAGCGAAGCGGTCGTTGTGCGAAACGAACGGCTGTTTACCGAACAGGCGAGCGAGAGTCGTATTCTGCTCAACGAAGGCGCGCTCGTTTCCGAGGGCGACGCGGTCGCGGTGCTGTACCCGTATTCCTACGAGAGCGCGCTTCAAACGATCTGCACCAAGGAAGCGGAGCTGTATACCACGCTCGAATCGCAGATGCGTACGGCAAACGGCGGCATGCTGCCCGATGCGATCGTGCAGTATTCCGCGGGCATCGCCGCGCTTTCGGATCAGATGCGCGCGTCGGCGCACGGCGAAGCCGATCCCGAAACGTACTCGCTGCTGGAATCGCAGCTGATCGCGCTGCTGGAAATGCGGCGAAGCGTCTTAGTCGCGCAGCTTCCCGCGTCGGAGCAGATCAATGCGGCGGTTGCCGAAATCGACGCGCTGAAACAGAACTTTGAAACGAAAAACGCGCGAACCGTCTATTCGGAGTTCAACGGATACATCAGTTTTTATTCCGACGCGAACGAGGAAACGCTCCGCGACGTTTCGCAGCTCACCGTACCGCTGGTCAAGCGAATTCTGAACTCGCCGTCCATCAGCATGGATAATGAAAACTTCTATTACCGCGTCGTGACCGACCGTAGTAACTGGTATCTGGCATTTGTCGTAAGCGGGACCGATGTGCAGCGGCTGATGCCGGGTCTTTCGTACTCATTCACGATCAAGGGCGTTCAGGGCGCGTACCAGGGCACGATCATCACCGAAAAGGATACCGCAAGCGGCGTCCTGTACGTGATGCAGGTCGCGTCCGACGTGCGTCCTCTCCTCACGACGCGCGTTGTGGAGATCTCGGTGCAGAACAATGCGACCGGCCTGTATATTCCGAACGAATACATTCAGATCACGGACGGCGTGCCGTACATCTTCGTAAAATCCACCGACGGCAGCTATCAGAAGATCGCGGTCTATATCGCGGGCTCCGACGGAGACAATGCCGTTGTCAGCGCGCGCGACAGCACGATCACGCTGTTTGAGGGGCTGAAGGTGCGTATGCCGATCGAAGAGAAGGATGAGGAGGAGAACTGATCGATGACGATCCGGGAAAATCTGGAAGCGGTGCGCGAGCGGATGCGCCTTGCCTGCGAACGGTGCGGCAGGGCGGAGGAGGAGGTCACGCTGATCGCCGTAACAAAGTATGTGGAAACGGAGCGGATCTTAGAAGCCGTCAATGCCGGCGTGACCGAAATCGGTGAAAATCGCGCGCAGGAGTTCACGGAAAAGTTAACTTTTTATAAACAGCACGGTTTACGGGCGCATTTTATTGGACAACTGCAAACGAACAAGGTAAAATACATCTGTGGGAAAGCGGACCTGATCCAATCAGTGGACCGCGAACCGCTGCTGGACGCGATCGGCGGATACGCCGAACGGAACGGCATCGTGCAGGATATCCTCATTGAGGTCAACATCGGACGCGAGTCCCAAAAGGGCGGCGTGCTTCCCGAAGCGCTCCCGGCGCTCGTCGAACGGATCGCGGAGAAGCCCGGTCTTTGTCTGCACGGACTGATGTGCGTTCCGCCTGCGATCGAGCGGGAAGCGGTGCGTCCGTATTTCCGGGAAATGAAGAAGTGGTACGAGCGGCTGAAAAGCGCGTATCCGACGCTTCCGATCGATACGCTCTCCATGGGCATGAGCCACGATTTCGACGTGGCGATCGAGGAGGGCGCAACGACGGTGCGTGTCGGAACGGCGGTCTTCGGACCGCGAAAAATGACGGGAGGTCAACAGAATGGGTAAGTTTTTGAACTTTATCGGACTCGAAGAATCGGACGAAGAAGAATCCTATCAGGACGAGCAGCAGCCGGAACAGAAGCGTGAAGCGCGCGAGCCGCGGGTGCGCCGCCGTGAGAACGCGCTGGTCGGCGGAGGAGACGCGCAGCCGGTCCCGGCAAGCCTTGCTTCGATGAAGATGATCGTGTATCATCCGGTCTGCTATGACGATGCGCAGACCATCGTCGACAACCTTAAGAACCGCCGTCCGGTCATCGTGAATATGGAAGAGCTCGAAGGCAGCTGTGCGCAGCGTGTGCTGGACTTTTTGCTCGGCGCGATCTATGCGATCAACGGGACCATCAACAAGATCTCGAGAGGCATCTTTTTAGTCGCGCCGCGCGACGTTGACGTCGAGGACACCGGCGAAGATTCCTATCAGGACATGTAAGATTGCTTCGGCTCCATGATCAAGGCGGAGAACATCGTCAATAAGGAGTTTAAAAAAGCGCTGTTCGGGTACGACCGCGAGGACGTGGATCGGTACCTGGACGAATTGATCGTGCAGCTTCGCCAGATGGAGACCGAACGAAAAGAGATGGTTTCGACCATCGAGTATCTCGTTTCCGAAATGACCGAGCAGGGGAGGCAAGACGCCATGCAGGAACGCGTGGTGGAGCCTGTTTCTCCGCATGCGACGGTCAGCGACGAAGAGCGCAGACGCGCGCAGCAAGCCGAACAGGAATCGCCGTGAACCGTACACCGATCAACACCATACCGCCGTTATCGGCGGAGGAATGCAAAGCCCGTGGTTTCGACGGGCTTGATTTTGTTTACGTCAGCGGCGACGCCTACATCGATCACCCGAGCTTCGGCACCGCGATCATTGCGCGGGTCTTAGAGAGCCGCGGGTTTTCGGTCGGCATCCTGGCGCAGCCCGACTGGCACAGCGTCGACGCGTTTCGCGCGCTCGGACGTCCGCGGCTCGGTTTTCTGGTATCCGCCGGCAATCTGGATTCGATGGTCGATCACTACACCGCGGCAAAACGCCGGCGCAGCGACGACGCCTACACGCCCGGCGGCAAAGCCGGCAAGCGCCCGGACCGCGCCGTGATCGTATACGCAAACCGGTGCCGCGAGGCGTATCCGCATGTGCCGGTGCTGATCGGCGGCATCGAAGCAAGCCTAAGGCGCTTTGCGCATTACGATTACTGGGACGACAGGGTACGCCACTCGATCCTGTACGACGCCGGCGCGGATCTTTTGATGTACGGCATGGGCGAGCGCAGCGTGGTGGAGATCGCCGAGCGGCTCGACGCGGGCGTGCCCGTGCATGAGATCAGAGACGTACGGGGCACATGCTTTCGCGTGAACGATGCGTCGGACTGCCCGGACGCGATCGTTCTGCCCTCGTTTACGGAGGTCGCGACCGACAGGCGCCGCTATGCCGAAGCGTTCCGGACACAGTTTGAGGAACAGGACGCGATCCGCGGGCGCGTGCTTTTGCAGCCGCATGAGAAGGGGTGTCTTGTGCAGAACCCGCCGCAGGCGCCGCTTTCGACCGAAGAGATGGACGCGGTCTATGCGCTGCCGTTTACGCGGCTTCCGCATCCGTCGTACCGCGAAAAGATCCCGGCGCTCGACGAGGTGCGCTTTTCGATCACGTCGTGCCGCGGGTGCTTCGGCGGCTGCAATTTCTGCGCGCTGACGTTCCATCAGGGACGCGTGATTTCCGCGCGCAGCCACGACTCGATTCTGAACGAAGCGAAAAAGCTGACGAAGGACCCCGCGTTTTCCGGATACATCCACGACGTCGGCGGTCCGACCGCGAACTTCCGCGTACCCGCCTGTAAAAAACAGTTGAAAAGCGGCGTGTGCAAAAACCGCTCCTGCATCGGATATGAGCGCTGTCCGAACCTTGAGGTCAGTCATGCGGATTACGTATCGCTTTTGAAAAAACTGCGCGCGCTTCCCGGCGTCAAGAAGGTGTTTATCCGAAGCGGCGTGCGCTTCGACTATCTACTGTACGACAAGAGCGACGCGTTTTTACGGGAGCTGTGCGAGCATCATATCAGCGGACAGCTCAAGATCGCGCCGGAGCATATCGCCGATCGCACCCTGTATTATATGAATAAAACGCCGCATGAATTGTACGAGCGGTTTTTGGAACGCTATGAACGCATGAACCGGAAGCTCGGCAAGAACCAGTTTGTCGTGCCGTACCTGATGAGCTCGCATCCGGGCTGTACGCTCGACGACGCGATCGCGCTTGCGGAATATCTGAAAAAGACGGGGCATCGGCCGCAGCAGGTGCAGGACTTTTATCCGACCCCGGGAACGGTCTCGACCTGCATGTATCATACGGGGCTCGATCCCAGAACGATGGAACCCGTGTTTGTGCCCAAAAGCCCGCAGGAAAAAGCCATGCAGCGCGCGCTGATGCAGTTCTTCCTGCCGGCCAATTTCGCGACGGTGCGCAAGGCGCTGCGGCTTCGGCACCGCGAGGATCTGATCGGGTCGGACAAAAATGCGCTGGTTCCGCCGGAACAAACGCGCGATCCGGTTCAAATCCCGAAGAAAAAGGGCAAACAATCGAAGAAATCTGTTGACAAACGGCGCCGGAATGGTTAAAATATCTGTTGGTTCGTTTTGAGGTCACGCATGAAAGTATCGGTGAATGAAGCATTGAGACGCGTCGGAGAGACGTTCCCGTTCACGTGGGAAGGTCCGTTGTCTCCGCAGCCGTTCGGCAGCGAAACCGTCACGTTCTCGGGAAACGCAACGCTCTCCGGCACGTATGTATACGACGGAAAGACGTTTCGGGTCGACGCCCGCGCAACCGCGGCGTATGAAACAGCCTGCGCGCGCTGCGGCGATCCGATGATCCAAACGCTTTCGTTTTCGTTTTCGGAACGGTTCGTGCGATCGGTTTTCAAGACCGCGGACGATGAGCTGTATCCCTATGAGGGCGAAAAACTGGATCTGTCCACTGCGTTTTTCGACAATCTGTTTTTAGAGATGCCGATGACCAGTGTGTGCAGCGAAACCTGCAAAGGGCTTTGTCCCGTTTGCGGCGCGAACCTGAACCGCGGGCAATGCGATTGCCTGAATCAAACAATCGACGCGCGGCTGTCCGCGCTCGGAACATTATTGAACGATCATAAGGAGGTGTAATCATGGCAGTACCCAAGAGAAAAACGTCGAAGGCAAGAAGAGATTCGCGCAGAGCGAATAATTCGAAGGTCCTTGCGCCCAACCTCGTCGAGTGCCCGAAGTGCCACGAGCTGAAAGCGCAGCACACGGTTTGCAAGAACTGCGGCTATTATGACGGCAGAGAAGTCGTCAACATGGAAAAAGACGCGTAAGCACCATGATTGCCCGTTCGGAGCAAACCGGATCGGTACCTCCCGAGCGGGAGCACCAAAACTTTTGAGCGAACCCATCTTTACCGGACGGGTTCGTTTTCTTCATGAAGGAGGATCGAATGGAACAGAACATCGGACCGGATATGGTCACGCCTTGCGGTGAGGGACTATTGAACATCCGCGTCGGCGCGATCATCCTCAAAAACGGCAGGGTACTGATGGTCAAAAGCAAGTTCGGCGATTACTGCTATTCGGTCGGCGGACGCATCAAGTTCGGCGAAACGGCGCAGACGGCGGTCGAGCGCGAAGTTTTTGAGGAGACCGGCGTGCGCATGACGGTCGACCGACTCGGTTACGTCAATGAGGTGTACTTCTATAATGATACGCCGCAAAAGTACGGGCAGCCGGTTTATGAGATCGCGTTCTGCTTCTATATGAACGTACCGGACGACTTCGATCCCGTGACCGACCACGTTTTAGACGGTGAGGAGCGGCTTGTCTGGATTGCGCCGGACGCAGAGGAGACGATCTATCCGGATTTCTTCCGTGAAGCGATCACCGATCCGAAGCCGTATGTGCAGCACATCGTGCGCGACGACCGGTGAGGGAGAATCAGCGGAGATCACCTTGACGAAATTGAGACGAGCGTGATACGATAAACACACGAATAAATCGCTGCAACGGGGGAGAAGATGAGGAAACGGATTTTTGAGGTCATTGAATCGGCACAAGACGGTGATCGATTGAGCCATGTTTATGATATTTTCATGATGGCTACAATTGTCGTGAGCTTGATTCCGCTTGCCTTTAAAACGGAGAACACTTTCTTTGTCGTGGTTGATAAGATTGCGGTGGTGATTTTCATCATCGACTATCTGTTGAGGCTTTTCACAGCTGACTTCAAGCTGAACAAAGGGGTCGCTTCGTTCTTTCTGTACCCGATCACACCGATGGCAATACTGGATATCCTCTGTATTCTGCCCTCACTGAATGTCATCAGCGGAGGATTCCGGATTTTAAAAGTATTCCGACTTTTCAGAACCCTGCGTGTATTCCGCGTTTTCAAGGCTGTCAGGTACTCAAAAAGTATCGCAATGATCAGGTACGTCTTTAAGACACAGAGAAAACCGCTCATGACAGTCGGATTGCTGGCGGTAGCATACATACTCATTTCGGCTCTTGTCATATTCAATGTTGAACCCGATTCTTTCGATACGTTTTTTGATGCGATCTATTGGGCGACGGTTTCTTTGACGACGATGGGATACGGCGACATTTATCCGGTTACGACGATCGGCAGGATTGTCACAATGGTCTCTTCCGTTTTCGGTATCGCAATCATCGCTTTACCGTCCGGCATCATAACGGCAGGCTTTATGGAAGAGTTAAACAGCCATATCGGCGAGAAGAAGGACGATGAAACACAGGAATAATTTGTGACAGCGAGACGGTTTTTCTTGCGTCTTTATTGAGATTTAGGGTATAATAAATAAATCAGTGTGATTCGTTGAATCGACTTTTTTCAAACGAGAGGTAATGAATGAAACTTGCAGTTGACGTGATGGGCGGGGACAACGCGCCCCAAGCGGTGCTGGACGGTGTTCTGGCATTTTTGCAGGAACCGGAATCGGACGGCG
>CAJOKM010000008.1 GCA_905235205.1 uncultured Clostridia bacterium
GCATCGGCTGTCCGTTGTCCTGTGAGAATACGAAACCTTGATCCTTGCAGTATTCGCCAAGTAGCAGGCTTTCTTCCATCTGCCATGCGCGATACCGTTTCAAAAGCTGCATCGTTTCCGACGGAAGCGCAATCCATCTCACCGATGTTTCTGTTTTGGGCGTGTCCGCATATACTCCCCTGTCCGGTGTATAAAGAATCGAGTTTTCGATATGGATTCTATTGTTAGTGAAATCGACCGCCGACCATTTCAGACCGAGTATTTCCCCGCGCCGTGCCCCGGTGATCAAAAACAGATGCGTGAGCATCTTCCACTTGATCGGTTCGGATTCGAGCGCGTCACGGATCGCCGCGATTTCCTCCGGCTGAAAATAGTTGACCTCTTTCTTTTGTATTTTCGGAAGAACCGCACGGCTTGCCACATTGAACGGCACTGCCCCTTCCTTTTCTGCCTGATCGAGAACAGTGTGAATGAGGCGGTGATGTTCAAGAACCGTTTTCGGTGACAGCTTCCCACCGCGCTTGTTTTGACCGTCCTTTGACAGCGCAGAATAAAAAGCATTCAGATGATCTGCACGGAGTTCTTTCAGCTTGATATGACCGATCGCCGGATAAATGCGCGTTGTCAGGTCTTTGTATCGAACAAGCGTTGAATGCTTTACGCCTCTTTCCTCTTTGAGCGTAAGAACATAATCACAGTATTCCGAAAACTTTAAGCGTGAGTCCGTTGTCGTGCCCTCTCTGCATTCCTTTTCAAATCCCGCCGCAAACGCTTCCGCTCGCTTCCGTGCACTCTTTTCCGTCCATGTGTCCTGTACGTCAAAGGTAGCTGTCCACGGCTTCAACTGCCGACCGTCAGAGCCGCGCCCACGGTGTACCCGGATCGAATAAGAAATCAGCTTGCCGTTTTTGTCCCGGCGCTCTTGAATGTTAGCCATGTGCTAGACCTCCTCTTTGTATGGAAATGACTGTACCATCTGCTTTTTGCTCGTTTCTATCTTCTTTCCGATAATAAACTTTGCAAAGTCTGTGATCTCATGTCGGATTGCAATATAATCACTTATTGAGATAAAACCAACAACTTGATTGTTTTCGATGATTGCATAGGAATCCGAATCAATTATCATTCCTTCCGGCGCTTTATTGTTATTGAATAACTTAACGGTGCAATTCTTATCTTTCAAAATGCGACGAATTAATCCATCTAGGATTTTCGCATCGTCCTCCATTCTATCAAAAATAGACTTATAATAATCGTCCCATGTCATATAATCGTCATAGCACATAATGAACTCATAACGCGAACCGGGAAAGAATGCAGCTATTTCACGAGCGTCTTTTTCCGTCAATGTTCGCTTGTTGTTCAGTTTTGCACTCAACGCATTAGGCGAAATGCCCATTATATCTTTTTTGCGTCCGATCATCGTATCGGCCAATTCTACATTTGTTTTTTTCTGTTCAGGGTGTGCTGCATTCCACCATCTAAATAGTTCCCTGACACGATCTCCGCGCTTTTTGTTAATTTCATCATCAGGTTTTGCCATTTTTGCCTCCGCTTAACAAATATTTTTTTGCGTTTGTAGTTGTGAAACTTAACATCTTTTGGTAATATTATATCAAGATATCAGACGTTTGTCAAGCCGATATCTCACAATATTGTTAATTTGGAGGTTGCAAATGCCGCAATTCAAAACCATTCGACAAGTAGCCGCAAGCGGTCTGATCAGTGAACATTATCTGCGCGGAATGGTAGCGCGTGGAGAAGCCCCCGGCTTCCGATCCGGTAACCGATTTTTAGTCAACGTCGAGCAGTTGAAAGAGAAGCTAAACGAGATGAGCCGCACGGAAGCGGGTGAAACGATTGGATAATCCGAGTAGATATACGCCGAAGGTCGCAGAATCATTCGGAGACGCCGAACAAAGGTTTGTATGGCCTCCCTATGTCCCTGCAGGCGATACCACAATAGTTTTGGCCGACGGCGGCACGGGAAAGACGATCTTTGGTTGTGGCATAGCAGCCGATGTGAGCAGAGGTCGACGGCTGCCCGGTGAGATCGAGGATCGAGCGCCGCAGAAGGTTCTGATCATTTCCGCAGAGGATAGCGGCGAACTCTTAAAAAAGCGCCTTGTTGCTTCTGATGCGGACTTATCAAATATTTATATCCTTGATTGCGTACAAAGCCAAGGACTGGACTTTTCAGAGCGTTATCTTACCTTCTTCGATTTGATCCTGAAATGCAAACCCGCTCTTGTGATCGTCGATCCATGGCACGCATTTATCGGCGGTGATGTCGATATCAACAGAGTAAACCAACTTCGGCCGGTGCTTCAAGGTCTTTCAATCATAGCGAAAAAATGCGAATGCGGCATGATCCTTGTGAGCCATGTCAACAAACGTGCACAAGCCGAAAATGCAAACCATGCAGCCGTAGGATCGGTTGATCTTATCAATGCTTCACGATCTGCTATTCGTGTGATTTTTGACGATGCGCCCGGGCGGGAGGACTATCGCATACTGATTCACACAAAATCCAATTACGCTCCGGCCGGACGATCTATTTGCTATCGAATCACCGAGGACGGCGGACTTCTGTGGAGTGGATTCAGCGATATCACACGGAGAACACTGGAAGCCGCCGCAAGGTCGCATCGGACGCCGCATGAAGAACTCTTGCGGCAAGGCGAACAGTCCTCTGCAAATGCCTTGCTACGCAAAGCGCTGAAAGAGTACGCGGCCAAAGCACAACCGGGAAAAGCGGTAAATCTCTCCTACGATCAGGTGAAAGCTGAATACGGCGCTGATATTTTTTGCGGAATGCAGCCGAAGCGCGTTCTTGATACGCTGTCTAAAGACTTGAAAGCCGACGGCATTCTGATATCGACCGGGAAAACCGTTCGTGACGTCCGTGACGGTCGAACCAAAAACGGCTTTTGCCTTGTGAAGCAACCGCCACTTGAAGCGTTTGAATCGTTGCCCGGCTTTGAATGGCCGGAAGATGAAAATCAATAAAACATTGTAGGATATGTTTTATAGATATTATAGATAAATGCCCAAAATCAATAAAATCTATAATCCTACGCACAACAGAAAATCATAGATTGAGAGGTGATACACATGAACGAAGTATTGACCCCGGCACAGAAAGCCGGACGAACGAACCATGAACGCGCTGAACAGCGCAAGGAGCGATGGAGACGCGAACGAGCCGAAGCGGAATTGATGCGCGATCAGATGAACCTTGTTTTGCAAAGTCCTGATGCTACGCCCGCCGAGAAAGTCCGCGCCGCCGAGGTTCTCACGCAGATTCGAAAGGGTTTGTACTGATGAGCATTCTTTGCCGAATATTGCGAAAAAATACCACAAAACGAAGTGAAAAAGATGCAGAACGACGAAAAGCTGATTGCGGCGTTGCTGACTGCGGGGACTGTTCGCGGTGCTGCAAGCGCTGCCGGATGCAGTGTGTCGACGATCCGCAACCGCCTGAAAGATGCTGAATTTCGCGCCATGTATGAGGAACGCAAGTCCGAACTCTTGCAGACGGCAACCGCTTCCATGTTGGCGAAACTGGAGGACGCGACGAGCGCGATCTCTGATTTGATGAGCGACGCCGAATGTCCGGCGAATGTCCGTCTTGCAGCGGCTGATGCTTTGCTCAAACATTGTCTGCGTTATTGGTCTACGTCTGAGCTCGAACGCCGTTTAAGCGCGTTAGAAGCCGCACAGGAGGCACATGGAGGCGATGCGGAATGAACGGAGAAATTATAAACTACGGCACAATCACGCAGCACGGGCAGAGGAAACGCGCACATGTCAAATACCACCCGACTCCGCCCGCTGCACAGCAAGCGGAATTACAGAGAATTTGGGACGGTTTATGCCGTCAAAGCGAAAGAGAGATGAGATGTGTTGAAAAGTTACAAAAAGCGCCTTGAACGGCTCGAAGCTCCACGCCGTCAACCGTTCGCAGATATTCTAGCCTTGATCGAAAAACATTGTCTATACGATGAGATAACCGACGAACAGCGCACACGTTATTGTCAGTATATCGGCATTTCACAGGCAATTTTTGAAGAAATCAACCTGCAAGTTGTGGGCGACACCTCTGTTTATCTGCGCAGACTTGAAACACCAACGGCGGAAGAACTAAAAGAAATCATTGCTGAACTCGAACAAACAATAAGCTAATACAAGAAAGGAAATTATAAAAATGTCACAGTTTAAGTCTTATGCATTACTGTTGGATCAGACCGCAAAGGAAGCTTTTGATTTAATCACAAAGTCCAAAGCAGAACTCAAAGCTGCAGAGGAACGGCGCAAGGCTCACCCGATGCAGCCCGGCCTCACGCCCGAAGCTGCCGCAAAAGCCGCAAAAATTGAATCGGAATATCAGACCGCCAAAGGCAAAAATGATAATTTGCTTAAGAGCCTGCCGGAGAAAGCGGAGAGAAAAGCTGCGACCATTCGGCAAGACTTAGCTGCCTCTGTTGCCAAAGCGTATACTGTCAGGCCGTCAGACCTTGACCGCGATTTGCTGACCCTGCTTGAAAGCGGCATTCTGAACGCCACAGACTTTGCGCAGCTGATGAACGATAACGCAACCACACCGACAATGAAGCGTTTGGTTGCTAAGTACGCCACCGATGCAGCCGCAAAAGCTGAAAGTAACGGTGACCGCGACACGGCGCGAAATTTGCGTGTAATCGCTCAGAGCGGAAACGATGGGCGCAATTATCTTGCGGCCTTTGACAGCTTGAACGACACGTTCAACCGAACAATGAAAAACCATGCCATGATTCCGTATTGGGAGCAGCTGACCGCGCCTATTATTGACAGTTTCTGAATCAGAATAGAGCCATATTCCTTTCAAAGGGGAGGCCGTTCGGCGATTGTCGGGAGGCCTTTTCCTTATAGCAGATAACCGCCCGGATTTTCCAAGCGGCTTTGAGTTCAACAATAATTCAACTACGTTACCAAAAGTTGAATTATTTTACCAAACGATAAAACGCGGCAAAACCAAAAAAGCCAGTAAAACAGGGACTTTTGGGGACTGTATAAGACGATAAAAAACGGCATTTATTGAACTCATAACCCGGAGGCCGCAGGTTCAAGTCCTGCCCCCGCAACCATCCAAAAAGCCCGAGAAATCGGGCTTTTTTCATGCTTTGAGTTTGCTCGGGAAGGCTCAGTTTTACGCTCATTTGAGGTTTTGACTATATTTTGACTGCCAGTAACCCTAAAAATGTTCAGTCCTTCCCATCCATATTTATTTCATGAAGCACCTTTCGCCGTATGACAAGGATCCTTTACTTCGAGTTGATCAGATCCTTCACGACTTCGCCGGCGATGATCAACCCAACCACGGAGGGGACAAAGGCCGTGGAGCCCGGAATGTCGCGCCGGACGGTGCACTTGCGCGTACCGGGCGGACAGATGCAGTGCCGGCGGCAGCTGATGGTGGGATCCTCCAACGGTCGGATGGGCGGCTCGGTGGAATAGACGACCTTCAGGTGTTTGATGCCTCGCCGCCGGCATTCGGTGCGCATGACCCGCGCCAGAGGACAGACGGAGGTCTCATAGATATCCGCCACCCGGAACGCCGTGGGGTCGGTCTTGTTGCCGGCGCCCATGGAACAGATGACAGGCGTATTCGCCGCTTTAGCTGCCTCCACCAAAGTCAGCTTGCCCGTAACCGTGTCAATGGCGTCGATCACATAGTCGTACGCGGAAAAATCGAATTGATCCTTCGTGTCCGGCATATAAAACGTTTTGTAGATATTTACCCGGCAATCGGGGTTGATCTCCTCCACGCGATCTTTGGCTGCATCCACTTTATACTGTCCCACGGTCTTTCGTGTGGCATGGAGCTGGCGATTGAGATTGGTCAGGCACACTCTGTCATCGTCGATCAGATCCAGCGTGCCGACGCCGCTGCGTGCCAATGCTTCCACCGCATATCCGCCTACGCCCCCGATACCGAAAACCGCTACCCGGCTGTGTCGCAGTTTTTCCATCGCTTCTGGGCCGAAAAGGAGCTGCGTTCTTGAAAACTGGTTCAGCATGTTTCCTCCGTTTCCTCGGTGTAATCATCCAAGAAGGAATGTTCCTTCCCTTTGTATTTCCAGCCGACCATGGTATCCAACTGCAGCGTATGGATGCTGGCAAAGATGTTGCGCTCGATGTTGGGATTATCTTTCTTCAGGCGCTTCAGGAGCTGCTTGATCTCCTGCCGCTTGCTGCCTCCCTGACCGTTATCACACAAGGTACAGTTTTCGGTAAAGCGACAGGCACATTGGATAAAGGAGAGTTCATTCGCGTTCTTCCAAGCGATGATATCCTCTTCATGAACCAGGTACAAGGGTCGGATCAACTCCATGCCCGGAAAGTTTTTTGCCTTCAGTTTCGGAAGCATAGCCTGCAATTGCCCGCCGTAAAACATGCCCAGAAGCGTGGTACCGATCACATCGTCAAAATGATGCCCCAATGCGATCTTGTTGCAGCCCAGCTCCTGCGCTTTTTTATACAGGCAGCCTCGGCGCATCTTGGCGCACAGGAAACAGGGATTCCTGTCCTGACTGTTTGCGATCTCAAAAATATCGCTTTCAAACAGCGTATACGGGATCTCCAAAAACCGGGCGTTGCTTTCCACTTTGCGGCGGTTGATCTCGTTGTAGCCGGGGTCCATGATGAGATACACCACATCAAAAGGGATCTCACTGTGTCGGTGCAGCATCTGCATCATTTTTGCCATGAGCATGCTGTCCTTGCCGCCGGAAATGCAGACGGCGATCTTATCCCCGGGCTGGATCAGCTCGTAGCGTTTGATGGCCTTGCAAAAGGGGCTCCAAAGCTCTGCATGATAGCGGCGCGTGATGGTCTGTTCGATTTTCTCTACGGGGGAAAGCTCTCTTTTCATGACTGCAGCTCCTTGCGGGCAAGATCAAACGCTTCCAGGAACGCCCGGACCTCTTCCTCTGTGGTCAAATGGCACAAACTCAGACGGAAAGATTCCATGGCCTGACGTCGGTTCTTCGTGATGGCATACACCGCTCTCGATGGCGTGTTCTCCACAGAACAGGCAGATTTTACCGATACGCATACGCCGTGCGCGTTCAATCGATCCCGCATGGCGGTACCTTTGATGCCTTCCACACCTATATTCAAAATGTGAGGGATGGAATCCTGCGGGCTGAAGATCCGGACGTTGCGCCGGGTCAGTTCCTCCCGCAGCATGGCGTTCAGGTGGGCAACATGTTCATTGTGCTTCGTCATGTTTCGCAGGGCGCTTTCCAACGCGGTGGATAAAGAACACGCCAACCCCACCGCCGGGGTCCCGCTTCGGTATATGGAAGTGCTCACGCCGCCATGGATCAGCGGCTCCATTTCGATCTCCTGCTTTTTATACAGCACCCCGCTGCCGGTGATGCCGCCGAATTTGTGGGCGGAGAAGGCAGCCGTATCGGCCAGGGACAAATCAAGAGGGATCTTGCCGACGGCCTGGGTCATGTCTATATGGAGATGGCAGTGCGGAAAACGGTGAACGATCCGCGCGGCGTCTTCGACGGGCTGAACGATGCCCAATTCGCTGTCTACCGCACTTAGCGTCACCAGTACGGTATCTGTACGTATGGCCGCCGACAGCGCATCCAGATCGATCCTGCCGTCCCGACCGACAGGCAGCACGTCGATCTCGTAGCCGCGCTCCTGCAGTGCGGTCAAACATCCGCTGACAGAGGGGTGTTCCAAAGGCGTGGTGACGATGTGCCGTCCAAAGTGCCGCGCCGCATATACGATGCCCTGGATGGCAGTGTTGTTGCTTTCGCTGGCGCCGGAGGTGAAGATGATCTCCTCCTCCAAGACCGACAGCAGCTCGGAAACTTTGTGCCGTGCCGCTTCCATCTGCTGCCGCGCGGTTTCTCCTGCGGCATGATGTGCGTTTGCGTTGCCGATCAAGGACCGCTCTGCCTGACAAAACGCCTGCAAAGCTTCTTCGGAAGGCGGCATATGCGCCGTGTAATCCAGATATATCATTTGTGTGTTCCTTATAAAACCTATTAATTCCATAGGGTTGCTATGAAATATTATACATCGAAACCAATGAAAAAGCAATGCAAAACGATACGAATCATGCCGTCCAAACTTTCGAAAAGCAATACCGCCGATTGTATATTGGAAAACATGCGGCGTCATGATATACTACTTACCTACAATGTTTGTGGGTAATATTGGAAAGGGTCTTGATCGGTGGCGGACAAAACAAAAGCGATACCGGTGTCTCGCTTTATAGATAAACTCGACGGCTGCTTTGCGCACAATGATATGAAGGGTGCGCGGAAGTGCATCCAGTTTTGGGAAAATGAAGCGCGGCGGTTGAATGACCCAAAAGGCTTGCTGACTGTTCTCAATGAAGCTGTCGGCTACTACAGGCGCACCGGGAAAAGGAGCCGCGCGATGGCAGCTATGGATGAAAGCCTTTCACTCGTTGAGGAACTTGATCAGTCGGGGACAGTATCCGGAGCAACGATCTATATCAACGCCGCGACTACGCTTTCCTATTTCGGCAGTGCAGAAAAGGCTTTAGACCTATATCAGAAGGCCGCTGCATGTTTTGAAAACGAAGGAAAGACGGATAGCTACGAATATGCCGCGTTATTGAATAACCGAGCGGCTACTCTGTATGAATTGAAGCGATTCGAAAAGGCGGAGGAAGACTGGCTTCATTCTCTCCTGCGGTATTTAGTTTTTTCAAATCAAATCACATAGTCAAAGCCGTTGTCGCCCCTTTTGGCCAGGTCGCGGATCGTGAAGCTGCCGAGATAGTTTTTGACGACTTCATTGAGCCCCTTCCACAGGGGAAGCGTCCGACAGTTCGCCGCCCTGGCACAGGGCTTGCTGCCTTCCTCCAGACAGGCAACGGGAACGATGGTCTCGTCCATCGCCTGAAGAATGGCGAAACAATTCAATTCTTCTGCCCTCCGGCCCAGGCGGTATCCGCCGCCCTTGCCACGGAGCCCCTCCAGAAAGCCTGCTTTCACCAGGGTTTTGGCGATGCTCTCGAGGTACTTTTCGGAAATCTCCTGCTGCTCAGCGATCTCATTCAGCGTGATATACCGGCTGCTGTCCTGCTCCGCCAGATACACCAGTACCCGCAGCGCATATCGCCCCCGTGTCGAGATCATCATGGATGCGTCCTCCCGTTTCCTTCCGTTCAACCCTATTATACTATAGGGTTTATGGGATTTCAAGCACCGAGTTGATATTACGCCTGCTCCTGATAGGCAAGACCCCATGTTTCCATGGATTTGATGATGGGACGCATGGATTCGCCGAGATCGGTCAACGCATATTCCACGCGCGGGGGAACCTCCGGATAGACCGTGCGCTTTATGATGCCGTCCGCTTCCATGGAGCGCAGCGCCTCGGTCAAAGATTTCTGGCTGATACCGTCGATGCTCTTTTGCAGCTCGTTGAACCGCCACGGACGCGCAAGCAGGTTTCGCATGATCAGAAGCTTCCACTTGCTGCCGATCAGCGCGACCGTCGTTGCAACCGGGCATTCGGGGAGGATGGTTTCTTTGGATCGCATATCGTTCGCCTCAATACTTTCAAAAAGAATGTTACATAATTATTTTACTATAATATTCCAAAAACGCAATACCCAATGGTTACTAAAAGGTGCGTACTTGTGCAAACATTACTTTTCTGTATAATAGAATTATAAAAGAGGAAATCGAGATGAAAGATTTATTTACATTTGAATTGGATCTCGGCGAGGGCGATGCGCGTCCGGTCGGTGAAGCATTGATGGATATGCTGTACAGCTGTCTGGATTTTTGTGCGCTGTATGAGAAACAGCCGCACTTTTATCTTGCAGGTGCGGATGCGGAACGCCATCCGGAGATTTGGAGCATTTTAGAGATTCTGCGTGAGGAAAACGTGACGTTTTCCATCTTGAGCGAGCCGGAGCAGTCTGCGTTTGAACGGCAAAAGCCGAACGTCACAGAGAGTAAAGATAAGATCAGAATCCGCACCGACGGTGAGGCGTTCGGGCCATTTGGACACTTGGGAAACGTGCATGACGACCGGCTTGCCGATCTTTGGGAGGTCGCAAAGCTCGAAGGGGGGAAAGCAAGATGAACGAATTGACCGGGTTTTCGGTAAATGAAGCAACATGTATCGGCTGCGGGCTGTGCGTAAAGGTCTGCCCCGGAGGGATCCTTTTTCTAAACGAACGCCGCAAATCGGAGATGCAGCCTATTGAAGGCTTTGGCTGGAACGGCTGCTGGAAATGCGAGCATTGCCTTGCGGTCTGTCCGAAGGGCGCGATCGAAATCTTCGGCAAAAAGCCCGCGGACAGTCTGCTTCGGGTCAAGGCGGACATCGCGGCGCCTGTGATGGATGCGCTGATCATGAACCGTCATTCATGCCGCCGTTTTCTGAAAAAAGACGTGCCGAAGGACATCATCGACGGAATGCTGGAAACGCTCGGCAATGCACCAAACGGCGGCAATAAGCGGCAGGTCGAGTTCACCCTGATCGACGACCGCAAAGAGATGGATGCGTTCCGGCGGATCGCATATCGCGAAATGGAGCGTCTCGCAAACGAGGGCGTCTTTCCGGTCGGATTCGACAAGCCGTCGTATGAGGATCTGAAGCGGTGGGAGAAGACCGTTCGTCCCGAAATGCTGTTCTGTGACGCGCCGTATCTCTTGATCCCGCACGCGCCGTTAGGTAAGGGCGAACCAATTGAAGACGTGAATATTGCAGCTGCCTATTTCGAGCTTTTGTGTGCATCGCGGGGGCTTGGCTGCGTGATGATGACTTTCCCGAAGGACGCGCTGAAAAACATGCCGGACGTTCGTGCACTTTTAGGAATCCCGGACGAGCACTACGTCGGCGTGATGCTGGGCTTTGGATGGCCGGAGATTCGCTATGCGCGAGGCGTACAGCGCGGAATCGAGCAAACAAGGATTCATCGGCTCCATTTTGAAACGGAGGACTCCGTATGATCGATCTGATCCTTGCCTACTTTCGGGATAACAGCGGGCGATTCTTCGGAATGCTGGATGCACATTTACGTGTCAGTATGATCGCGCTGGCGATTGCCGTGCTGATTGGCGTTCCGGCAGGATTCCTCTGCGTGCGTTGGAAAAAAGTGCAAAAATACGTCGTCGGGCTGTTCAACGTGCTGCGCGTTATTCCGAGTCTTGCGATCCTGCTTCTGATGATCCCGATCATAGGAACAGGCGTTGCGCCTGCCGTCGTCGCGCTGGTGCTGCTGGCGGTGCCGCCGATTCTGATGAACACCGTAACGGGGCTCGGCGGCGTTCCAACCTTCATGCTGGAAACGGCGGAGGGCATTGGGATGAATCCGTTTGAAGTTTGGACAAAGGTTCGCTTTCCGCTTGCCATGCCGATGATCCTGACCGGGATCAAGACGGCGGCGGTGGAGGTCGTTGCAAGCGCGACGCTTGCGTCCAAAATCGGAGCAGGCGGGCTCGGTGACATCATCTTTGCAGGCATTGGGCTTTTTAAGACGGAATTGCTGTTGATCGGAGGACTGTCCGTTGCGCTGCTTTCCCTGCTGACCGGGCTGCTCTTTTCAGTCATTGAAAAAACAATCATGAAACACAGAACCGTATGAGGAGGAACTACCATGAAAAGAACCGTTTCCATCATTTTGACCGCCGTGCTCGTATTGGGTATGCTGTTTTCGTTCACCGGCTGCAAGTCGTCCGATCAGACCGTCATCCGCGTGGGCTCCAAGGACTTTACCGAGAATCTGATCGTTGCGGAAATCTATGCGCTTGCGCTGGAGGATGCGGGATACAAAGTGGAACGCAAGCTGAATATTGCGGGCTCTGTCGTGCACACCTCCATTACATCGGGCGAGATCGATCTCTATCCCGAATACACCGGAACGGGACTGCTTGCTATTTTGCAGCTTCCCATGAACAGTGATCCCGACATCGTGTATCAGACGGTCAAAGATGCGTACGCGGAGCAATTCAAGATTACATGGCTGGATTCCACCGACGTCAACGACCGGAACGGGCTTGCGATCCGCACCGAGGTTGCGAGGGAATACAACATTTATACCATGTCCGATCTGCAGCGCGAAGCGGAGCATATCCGTGTTTGCTCGCAGGGCGAGTTTGAATACCGCGAAGACGGCATTCCGGGTCTCACAAAGGTCTATGGCCCGTTCAACTTTGCATCCATCAATGTCTATGACAATGGGATCAAGTATCAGATTTTAGAGCAGGGCAAGGCGGATCTGTGCCCCGGTTATTCTACCGACGCGCAGCTTGTCGATACGGAAAAGTTTACTTATTTGGAGGATGACAAGGGCTTCTGGCCGCCGTACTATCTCGCGCCGATCGTGCGCAGCGAAGTGCTCGAAGCCAATCCTCAGATCGCCGCGATCCTGAATGCGGTCAGCGCAAAGCTTGATACCGAGACCATGGTCGATTTGAACGCAAAGGTTGACATTGATCATATGGAATATGACGAGGTCGCCAAAGAATTCTATGAAACGGTGTGCAAAGGAAAATGAGTACAGCCATCGAATTTCGCAACGTTACAAAGACGTTTCATGGCGCGAGCTACAGCGCCGTGGATCATGTGAGTCTCACGATCGACGAAGGCGAGTTTATCACGATCCTCGGCTCATCCGGCTGCGGCAAAACGACCCTGCTTAAAATGATCAACCGGCTTTACGAACCGGACAGCGGCAGCATCATCCTGTTCGGCGAGGATATCTCCACGGTGGACGTGGTGAAGGTTCGCCGCCGCATCGGATATGTCATTCAGCAAATCGGGCTGTTCCCGCACTACACGGTCAGCGAGAACATTGCCACTGTTCCGAAGCTTTTGAAATGGGACAGGGCAAAGATCGCCGTGCGTGTGGACGAACTGTTAACGCTGGTGGGGCTTGATCCGAAGGAGTTTCGCAATCGCTACCCCGCGCAGCTTTCCGGCGGGCAGCAGCAGCGCATCGGGCTTGCACGCGCGCTTGCCGTCGATCCGAAGATTATGCTGATGGATGAACCGTTCGGCGCGATCGATTCTATCACGCGGGAAAAACTGCAGGACGAGCTTTTGAACCTTCACCGCAATATGGGAAAGACGTTCCTGTTCGTGACCCACGACATTGAGGAAGCGTTCAAGCTGGGCGATCGCGTGATCATCATGAACGAGGGAAAGATTCTGCAGTTTGATGCGCCGGAAGCGATTATCCGCGAACCTGCGGATCCCTTTGTGCAGTCGCTTGTGGACTCCGCCAAGGCAAAGGAGGCGTTCTGGAGGGCATATCTATGATCGAATATCTGACTCGATATTACGACAAACTCCTCACCGCCACGCTGGAGCATCTGGAAATCGTGATGATTACGCTCGTGATCTCGCTTGCGATTGCTGCGGTTTTGACGATTGTTTCAAGCTATTCCAAGGTCGTTTCGCGGGTTCTGCTGAACCTGTTTTCCATGATTTACTCGATCCCAAGCCTTGCGCTTTTGGCGCTGCTGATTCCGGTCACGGGACTTGGCAAGAAAACCGCCATTATTGCTTTGGTGATTTATAATCAGTATCTGCTCCTTCGAAACTTCCTTGCGGGGCTCGAAGGCGTTGATCCGAGTATCATTGAAGCGGCAAAGGGCATGGGCATGACACGGATGCAGATGCTGTTTCGGGTGCAGGTTCCGCTTGCGAAAAGCGCGCTGATCGCGGGCATGCGTATTGCGCTTGTGTCCACCGTCGGGATCGCAACAATCGCCGCATCGATCAATGCAGGCGGGCTCGGCAGCATCCTCTTTGACGGACTGCGTACCATGAATATCCCTAAGATCGTATGGGGCAGCATCCTTTCCGCGTTGCTTGCGATCCTGATCGACCGGCTTCTGGTTTTTGTCGAAAAACGCAGCGAGAAAGCGGTCAAATGATCGCCGATCAGTTCCATCTCTGAACCGGAACTGGCCGATAGGGCAGGATCAATGGAAAGATCGCAGTAAAAGCGTAAACAGCAGAACGGCGGTGAGGAAGCATGATCATCAATACGGGACAGCGGACGGACATCCCGGCGTTCTACGCCGAGTGGTTCGCAAATCGTCTGCGGGAGGGCGTCGTCTGCGTCCGCAACCCCTATAACCCCAACCAGGTGAGCCGCTACCGACTGGACCCGTCGGTGGTGGACGTGATCGGCTTCTGCACGAAAAGCCCGGCCCCCATGTTCCCCTATATGGACCTAATGAAGGACTACGGGCAGTACTGGTTCGTGACCATCACGCCCTACGGACGGGACATAGAGCCCAACGTACCGGATAAGCACCGGCTGCTGGAGAATTTCAAGCGCCTGTCGGATCGGGTGGGCGTGAACGCCATCGGCTGGCGGTACGACCCTATCCTCCTTTCGGAACGGTATACTGCGGCATATCATCTCAAGTCATTTGAGACCATGGCGTCGGCTCTGGAGGGGCACACCCAAACGGCGGTCATCAGCTTTATCGACCTCTATCCCAAGGTTCGGCGGAACTTTCCCGAGGCCCGGGAGGTCAGGGCGGAGGAACGGATCCGGCTGGGCAAAGCGCTGATCGACATCGCTTTCGCCTACGGCATGACGGTGAAACCCTGCGCGGAGGGGGACGAGCTTGCTCCCTACGGGGCCGACTGCGGCGGCTGCATGCGCCTTGGCGACTATGAGAAGGCCATCGGCAAAAAGCTCAACGCCCCCAAGCGGAAGGGCGCCCGGGCGGAATGCGCCTGCTACCTTGCCTGCGATATCGGCGCGTACAACACCTGCAAGCACCTGTGCAAGTATTGTTACGCCAACGCGGAACCAGACAGGGTACTCGCCCAGAGCCGGTTGCACGACCCGAGATCGCCATTCCTGATCGGAAACTACCGGGACGGCGACATAATCCATGACGTGCCCCAGAGATCATGGATCGATACTCAGCAAACATTGTTTTAGGAGGGAAGTCCATGGATCAGACGGAAAGAAGAAGTTTTCTCCTTCGACGCCTGCTGGACGAACAGCCCCGGTATCGGGGAATGGAGATACCGTCCGACGCTGAGGCTCAGAAGCAGCTGCTGCGGGGGTTGTTCAACGTCCGTATGCCCGGCGGGATCGGGGACGAGTTTCTTCGGATACAGGACGAATACCTGCAGGAAGAAACGAGGCAAAAGGGCGTCACCAGGCTCAAGGACCTGACGTCTGTGGAGCCGGGCATCTACCTTTGGCAGGGGGACATCACAACCCTGGCCTGCGACGCCATCGTCAATGCCGCCAACGCGGGCATGACCGGCTGCTATCAGCCCTGCCACAACTGCATCGACAACTGCATCCACACCTTCGCGGGGGTGCAGCTTCGGAACGCCTGCGCTGAGATCATGGAAAAGCAGGGATACGAAGAGCCCACGGGTCGGGCGAAGATCACGCCTGCCTTCAATCTGCCGAGCCGCTATGTGATCCATACCGTAGGTCCTATCGTACAGGGACCGCTGACCGAACGGCATGAGGAACAGCTGGCATCCTGCTACCGTTCCTGTCTTCAACTGGCGGAGAAAAGCGGGTGCAGGAGCATCGCCTTTTGCTGCATCTCCACCGGCGTGTTCGGCTTTCCCCAGGACCGGGCCGCCGAGATCGCGGTGGAGACAGTCCGAACATATAAGAAAACCAACCACAGCAACATTGAGGTGATATTCAATGTCTTCCAGAATCGAGATCACGAACGATACCGGGACCTTCTCGGATAACATTCAGAAACTGAAGCAGGCCCTTACCGAAGCGGACGCCGTGGTCATCGGCGCGGGCGCGGGTCTTTCCACGTCGGCGGGCTTCGTGTACAGCGGAGAGCGGTTCAAACGGTACTTCTCGGACTTTGGTCGGAAGTACGGCTTCTCCGACATGTATTCCGGCGGTTTCTACCCCTATAAGACGAAGGAGGAGTTTTGGGCCTACTGGAGCCGCTATATTCGGGTCAACCGCTATATGGACCCGCCCAAGCCGGTGTATACTCAACTGCTCGATCTGGTCTGGGACAAGGACTATTTCGTCCTCACCACCAACGTGGATCACTGCTTCCAGAAGGCAGGCTTCGATAAGCACCGCCTGTTCTACACCCAGGGTGACTACGGTCTGTTCCAGTGCAGCGTCCCCTGCCACAAGAAAACCTACGAAAATGAGGACGCCGTGGCGGCCATGGTCCTCTCCCAGGGCTGGGAGATCGGCGCGGACAACGGCCTGACCGTGCCTGAGGGCGTGACGCTCAGCACCACTGTTCCCACAGAGCTGCTGCCCGCCTGCCCCGTCTGCGGCAAACCCCTGACCATGAATCTGCGCTCTGACGACCGGTTCGTGGAGGACGAAGGCTGGCACCGGGCGGCGAAACGGTATGAGGATTTCCTCCGCACCCACAGCGGCAGGGTCCTGTATCTGGAACTTGGCGTGGGCTACAACACCCCCGTCATCATCAAATATCCCTTTTGGCAGCTGACGGCGCAGAACCCCAACGCTACCTACGCCTGTCTGAACTTCGGCGAAGCCTCCTGCCCCGTCGTGCTAAAGGATCGCTCCGTCTGCCTGGACGGGGATATCGGGGAGATCCTGTCCAAGTTGCTGCCGGAGCGCCGATAATTCTTCTAACGCATTGTATAGGGGAAACCCATCTATGTTAACCATCATCACAGCAACCGCTGTCAAGCAGCAAGCGGACGCTCCGGAGTTTGTCTAGTATTCCACGGAAAGTGCGATGGTCACATCCCCATAACCGAGGAGATCCGTCATCTCTGCGGCTGACAGTTCCACATGTCCGAGTCTCGTATATGCCCAAGAGTTGGAGCCGTAGAATACAACAATCTGATTACCGGAGTAGAGAACGATATCGCCTGCAGAAGTTGTTGTCTGCTGATCGTTTCTCGGAAGACTTGTCCCCAGAGGCCCTACTTGCTCAAAGCCGCCGTACATGGACATTTGTACCATGATCGGTGCCTTCGCTGCCAGTTCCGTAAGAGCAGCAATGCTCTCGTTGTCCTCCCAGACAACAGGGATCTCGGTCCCGTTGATTTCCATTATCAGATTTTTCATGCCGTCTTCCTCATCCGTCCTCTCGGTATCCTGCTCTGTTGTTTCCTGGTCAGGCTCTGTTGCTGAAGCTGCCTGTGCGGCGTTTTCCTCGGCATGATCCGTATTGCTTTCAGGCGCATGCGTTTCCTCTGCCGAATCCGGCACAACATCGGCTGTCGTGTTCTCCGTGCTTTGTTCCGGACCTGAAAACGGTCCGGCATCCGGAGCGCTGCTGCATGCAGTCATACAAATCAGAAGCAAACAGGCGATCTGCAGCACAACCGTATAAAACAGCAGCCTGCCTTTACTGTAGTTGTTTCCCGAACGCATAAGCTTTTTCCAGTCCTTCTGCATGATCCTCTGCTTCACCAACGTCGGTCAGGCCGCCGCAGAACAGGGATCCTGCAAGCTTCGCTTTTGCAAAGCAATCCACCCATCCTTCCAGACCGGACAAAGCTTTTTCAGGCACATAAGTTTCATCTTCCGCTGCAGTGGTGAGCAGATAGACCTTGCAAAACTTGTAGTCCGCAGGAAAAAGAGGATTCAAACGATCCAGCAAGGTCTTCATCTGACCGCTCATCTCATAGTAGTAGATCGGCGTGACAAATACCAGCGTGTCTGCCTCTTTGACTTTCTCTGCGATCTCGACGGCATCGTCTTTGATTACGCACTTCTCGGTTTTCTGGCAGGCAAAGCAGCCCCTGCAGAAGTTGATCAGCTTATTTTTCAGACTGATAAGCTCGACATCGTGTCCGGCGTCTTTTGCACCGCGAATCATTTCATCCGCCAGTCTGTCCGAGTTGCTCTTTGCCCGCAGACTGGTCGTGATCACCAGTACTTTGCTCATTTCAGATTCTCCTTCATGAATGCTTCGATTTTATTGAACGGAATCGCGTCCTTATCCCCTCCGTCATAAAGGTCGGTGTGAGACGCGCCGGGGATAATATACAGTTCCTTGTTGTCAGCGTATGTACTCCCGTCTACCATGTTTGCATAAGCATCGCGGCTCATATAGCAGGAATGCGCTTTTTCACCATGGATCATCAGGACGGCGCTGCGGATCTCCTTAGAATAGGTGAAGAGTCTCATATTCATGAGGGATGTGTGCGTATTCACCGTCCAGCCGTTATTGGAGTTCAGAGAACGGGAATGATATCCGCGTGGTGTCTTGTAGTAAGCGTAATAGTCCTTCACGAAATACGGCGAGTCCTCCGGCAGCGGATCGACGACGCCTCCCCGGAGGGCATAGTCACCGTTTTTGTAGTCCTTTGTACGCTGAGCGTTGATGGAGAGCCGCATCTGGTGACGGGCTTCCTCATTGTCAGCAGCGTCAAAATAACCGTTGCCGGCGACACGGGACATGTCGTACATGGTGGAGGTCACCGTCGCCTTGATTCTTGTATCAATGCAGGCCGTCTGCAGCGCCATGCCGCCCCAGCCGCAGATACCGATGATACCGATGCGCTCCGGGTCAACAGTATCCTGAACAGAAAGGAAATCGACGGCCGCCTGGAAATCTTCCACATCGAAATCCGGGGAATGCATCGCACGGGGGAAGCCGCCGGATTCACCGGTAAAGGACGGATCAAAAGCGATGGTCAGGAAGCCGCGTTCCGCTATGGTCTGCGCATACAGGCCGGAAGATTGCTCCTTGCAGGCTCCGAAAGGACCGCTGACCGCGATGGCGGGGAGCTTGCCTTCCGCATTCTTCGGTACATACATATCCGCCGCAAGGGTGATCCCGAAGTGGTTCACAAACGTCACCTTCTTGTGATCAACTTTTTCGCTCTTCGGGAAAACCTTGTCCCACTCCCGGGTAAGCTTCAGTTCTTCTGTTTTCATCATGATTTCAACCGCCTTTCTTTATATCTGTTTTTCCGCCTGCCGGATCATGTAATCGAACCGGTCGATCTTTTTTTGCCTCTCATGCAGCTCTTCGATCAGGTCACAGCGCCTGACCCTGAGATAATGGACCAGATCCTCTGTCCGCCCTGCTTCGCAGAGCCTCACTGCTTCGCTGATCGCTTCTCCCGTGAAACCTGCGTCAGTCAGGCAAGTTGTCAGGTCCTGTTCATAGTCGCTCATGGCAGTGCTCCTTCTTTTCTTTGCATGTTCAGTCTACCATATTGATTTCCGCCTCGCTAATGGCTATAATTTATATTGTGATATTCCTTATTGGCATATCATAAACTGAAATCAGGAGAGAATATCCATGGAGATACGCACCCTTAGATACTTTCTTGCTGTTGCACGGGAAGAAAATATGACCCGCGCAGCTGAGCAGCTGCATGTGACACAGCCGACACTGTCCAAAGCACTCAGGTCGTTGGAAGAAGAACTGGATAAAAAGCTGTTCACCCGCCACAGTTTCAGTATCCGCCTGACGGATGAAGGCGTGCTGCTTCGGGAACGTGCTGAAGATCTTGTCAGTATGGCAGATAAGATCGAAAAAGAGTTCGTCTCGCTGGATGACATTACAGGGGGCGAGCTCTTTCTGGGATTGGCAGAATCATACCTGATAAAATACATTGCAGACGCAATCAGAACCTTGAGAGAACGCTACCCCCGGCTGCAGTATCACATCACCAGCGGTGATACCGAGCAGGTAGCCGATAAACTCCAGAAAGGGATTCTGGATTTTATTGTTCTCGCGGAAGAACCGGATGCAAAGAAATATGATTTCCTTCCGTTCCCCGAGGCTGACATCTGGGGACTTGTTTTCCCGGCGGATGACCCGCTGGCACAAAAGCAAGAGATCCGGATCGATGACCTGGCCGGACAGCCGCTGTTCTGTTCAGCGCAGGCCTGGAACCATGAGATTGCTGCCTGGGCCGGAGAGAAGTATGAATCGCTTCATCTGGAAGGCTCCTTCCGTCTTTCCTATAATGGTTCGATCTTCGCAAAGTCCGGCCTGGGATACCTTCTTACCTTCGATAAGCTGATCGACGTATCACCGGAAAGCGGACTTGTGTTTGTGCCGCTCTTCCCGCGTCTGGAAACAAAGCTATATCTCGTATGGAAGAAATATCAGACTTTCACACCGATCGCAGAGCGGTTCTTGAATCAGATGAGGACAGAATTCGGGCTCAGCACCTGATCATTTATTGTTGCCTTATGCCGTTTATTGATCATATTCACCCAATAAAACAGCACGATGTCGCCATCGTGCTTTGCATCATTTCAAGGAAATCAAAGATATAGCTGCAATTCTCTGCCCGGCAGAAACGGGAAGTTTTCGTCGGTGTACCGGATGAAAATCTCCCCCATAACCAAATCGACACTATATGGACATATTGTCATGTAATGGACAATATGAACATAAATGCATCATGTTTTGGTTTCGAAAAGAGAAAAATGGCACACCTTGCTTCAATAATGGTACGAATACATCATAAAACTTCTTGCTCCATTCTGCATGGAACTTTGCAATCTTCTGCCATGCCGATTTCTCCTCGATGCCCAATTCAAGTCTATAACTGACATACGAGGCTTTGCCCTCGAATCGTGTCCAATTCAGAGCCGTGCCCATAGACTTTTCAATCTCGTCTTTGCGCGCAAACAGATAATCAAATGCAGCTTTGTTCTTTTCGCGGTCTCCCTTTGCTAAGTCCACTCCCGTAGAGACCCGCTTTGTGTTTATGCAGCAGCTAAGGCTGAATCAGCTGATACCAAACCATCCATTTATCCAGTAAAAAGGTTTGGGACTAACATTTTTAAAGGAACCGCTCTCACCATGTACTTCTTTGATAAGAGGCAAAGCATATTCCCAGTAGCGACGACGAAGCACTGCGCGAGAATCTATTATCTCATCATCCGATTTTTCATCTTGGTCTTTCAGATAGAAAACAAGATCTTCGGGCGCTTGATCATCTGCTTTTTCCGCGCCGCCTCAAATCCCGACTGCACGTCCGCCTGATGCTTCCTGTAGTTCCGCAAAAACGCCGCAGTCTTCAGCTGCATTTCCACGGACAAAAGCTCTTCCAGATATGCTGAAAAGACAGCGACAGATAAAACGAGCAGATCGGTGCTTCCGATCCGCTCGTTTTAGGTTTTGACAAAGGGATTTCAGATCAGGTTCTTCTGCGTTTCAGCAGAGAACAGATGCGCAAGGATCGGGTCGAACCGGAAGCTGATTGGTTCCCCGAAGACAAAGCCCGCGCGTTTTTCGACCGGAAGATCGACCGTCTGCAGCACGATGACAATGTCCTTTTCCTCCGCGGTTGCGTGAACGTGCATCGAAGAACCCATCATTTCGCAGACGTCCACCGTCGCATCGAGATGCGGGGCCGCGTCGTCTGCGTCACTCAGCGTAATATGCTCGGGACGAATGCCGAGAATGATCTTCTGCGGTTCCGTTTCCCGTTCTTTCAACTGCTGTATCTGTTCGTCGCTCAGCGGAAACAGCGTGTTCTCGATGCGCACACAGTAATTGCCAGCCGCGTCCTGAATAAGCTCCGCTTCGAAAAGATTCATTTGCGGCGAACCGATGAATCCTGCGACAAACAGGTTCGAGGGATGGTTGAATACCTCCTGCGGCGTACCGATCTGTTGAATAAAACCGTCCCTCATGATGACGATGCGGTCGCCCAGCGTCATTGCCTCGGTCTGATCATGCGTGACATAGATAAACGTCGTGTTGATCCGATGACGCAGCTTGATAATCTCCGCACGCATCTCGTTGCGAAGCTTTGCGTCGAGGTTCGACAGGGGTTCGTCCATCAGCATGACCTTCGGCTCGCGAACAATGGCACGCCCGATTGCGACACGCTGCCGCTGACCGCCGGAAAGTGCTTTCGGCTTGCGATCCAGATATTCGGTAATGCCGAGGATCTCCGCCGCCTCACGGACCTTTTTGTCGACCTCGCGTTTCGGAGTTTTTCTGAGCTTCAGCGCAAACGCCATGTTCTCATACACCGTCATATGCGGGTACAGCGCGTAGTTCTGGAAGACCATTGCGATGTCGCGATCCTTCGGCGCAATTTCGTTAACAAGCTTTCCGTCGATGTAAAGCTCTCCCGAAGTGATCTCCTCCAGCCCCGCGACCATGCGGAGCGTCGTCGATTTGCCGCAGCCGGACGGACCGACAAACACGACAAATTCCTTGTCTTTGATTTCCAGATTGAAATCATCGACCGCAGTGACCTTGTTGTCGTAGACCTTCCTGATGTTCCTGAGCGACAGATTTGCCATACTGCTTTGACTTTAACGGCCCCGAACTTCTTCAACGAACCGTCTCGCGCGCCGCGCAAAATGTCGGTCGCGCATTGCGACAGGTCTCCACACTGCCGCACCCCAAGCCGAGGGGATGGTTTTCCTCCTTTATTGCAGTCCTTCCCCGTTCAATAAGTGGAGTGAGCGGGTTCCGACCGGTTTACGGATTGATGTTCCCGTGCATTGCGCAAGCGCGGATGTGCCCGACCGGTTACGCCTTCGCAAGATCGATGTTCTTTCCGACAAGACCGATGTACGCGCCTTTTTCGGCTTCATCGGATTCGGGATGCGCCAGAAGCCATTTGTTCCTTGCCCACAAAAGTCGGTCTTCCGGTCCGATCCGGGCGATCGACGGCTTTTCGGTGTTCGTACCTTTCGGCAGCGCGACAGCCATGCGAAAGCCCTCTTTTGCATCGGCATGGCAGGGCGCATAGTGCAGCGTCGTCGCGTAGATCTCGACTGTGACGCCCTTCGGAACGAAAAACGCCTTGACCTTTGACGTATCGAGAACACCGTTTTCGATCTCTTCGATGCGCGCAAGCAGCAGGATCAGATCCTGCGCGCCGATGTTCAGCTCGCTGTCGCGATGGTATTCGAGGCAGTTGAGCCTTGTATTGTGTCCCCAGCACATACCGAGTTCGATGGGCATGCCGCCGTAGGCGTTGTCCCTGAGCTGCCGGAAAATGCCGCACGCTTCGAGCGAGTCGATGCCCGGCTCGTACGCTGTTCCGGTTTCCGGCAATGCGATACGGTTCATTGCCGCGATCAGCTCGGCTGTGTCATATCCTTCGAGGATCTTGCCGTACGGAACGAAGGCGGGATCGGTGATCGGAATGATATTCATGCTTTGCACTCCTTGTAAAACGCTTTCAATGCGGGATAAATCAGATCGAAACGGCGGTATGCGGCTTCATACGCCTTTGCTGTATCCGGATCGGGATACACCGTGCTTTCGACGCGGATCAGCGACCTTGCCGCGGTCTGCACGTCGGGGTAAAAACCGGTTGCGACCATTGCGAGCATCGCCGCGCCGTAGCCCGGTCCCTGCACGGTTTTCGGCAGATCCAGCGGGATGTTCAGCACACTTGAAAGGATTTTCTGCCACACGCGGCTTTGTGCGCCGCCGCCGCAAAGCATGCTCCGCTCGACGGAGACGCCGATCGACCTCGCAACTTCGAAGCAGTCGCGGATCGCAAACGCAACGCCCTCAAGCACAGCCTGCACCATATCCCTGCGCGTCGTGTCCATCGAAAGACCGACAAACGTGCCGCGCGCGTCGATGTCGTTGATCGGGCTGCGTTCGCCCATCAGATACGGCAGGAAGAAGACGCGGTTTTTGCCGAAGCGTTCCTCCATGCCTTCCTGTTCTTCGGCATAGTCTGCCGTATGCAGAATATCCTCGCAGAACCATTTGTTGCAGCTTGCCGCGGACAGCATGCAGCCCATCAGATGATACGCGCCGTTTGCATGCGCGAACGCGTGAAGTCCGTTGTTGGGATCGACGCCGAAGCGGTCGCTTGCGATGAAGATCGTTCCGCTCGTTCCGAGCGAGATATTGCACGCGCCGTCCGTCACGGTCCCGGTGCCGACGGCAGCCGCAGCATTGTCTCCCGCGCCCGCCGCGACCTTTACGCACGCCGGAATGCCCAGAAGCGCTGCGACTTCCGGCAGAACCGTACCGATCACGTCGCTGCTTTCGAACAGATCCGGAAGCTGTCCCGTTTCGACGCCGCATATTTCCAGCATCTCGCGCGACCAGCACCGATGCTCCACGTCGAGCAGCAGCATGCCGCTTGCATCCGAATAATCGCAGGCGTGAACGCCGGTCAGCCGGTAGTTCAGGTAATCCTTCGGCAGCATGATCTTGTCGACGCGGGAAAACAGTTCCGGCTCGTTTTTGCGCATCCAGAGAATCTTCGGCGCGGTGAATCCCGCAAACGCAATATTGCCCGTCAGCGTCGAAAGGCGTTCCTTGCCGATCACGGTATTCAGCCATTCGGTCTCGCGATCCGTTCTGCCGTCGTTCCAAAGAATTGCGGGACGGATCACATTGTCGGACGCATCGAGCGTCACAAGCCCGTGCATCTGTCCGCCGACGCCGATCCCCGCAATCTTCGACGCATCGACGCCTTCAAGCAGCTCGTGCATGCCGGTAACGAGCGCGTTCCACCATTGCTCCGGCTCCTGCTCGCTCCATCCCGGATACGGAAACAGAAGCGGATATTCGCGTGACGCGCTGCGTTCGATGGCGCCCGCTTCATCGACCAGCAAAAGCTTTAACGCGCTTGTCCCAAGGTCGACGCCGATCCAGTACATATGCACCTCCGGGGATGAGTAATCGTTTTTATCAGTATATCATATCCGATCGCACCGGTCAACCGACACGCATGTTATTTTCTTGCGGGCGCAAAGGGTTTCCCCTTGCCAAACGCCGGAAAAGGTGTATAATGAAAAACAGAGTAAACGTTTTCATTTTCAGAGAAGGAGAAACCAGCATGATTACCGTTGCCTATGTAGGATTCGGCGTCAGCGTTCGCGAGTATCACATCCCCTATGTGGAAAACCGCGACGACGTCCGCGTGAAGTATGTATTTCGCCGCGAACAGGACATTGCGCAGTTTCGGGACTATGAGCCGTTCTATCCGGAGATCATCTTTACCACCGATTTCAACGATGTACTGAACGATCCGGAGGTCGAACTCGTCGTCGTTTCCGCGCCGGATGCGTTCCATGTGCCGTACGCAAAGCAGATCCTGAACGCCGGCAAGCATGCTTTGATCGAAAAGCCGTTTGCGCCGACCGCAAAGGAAGCGCAGGAAGTCTTTGACCTTGCAAAGGAAAAAGGACTTGTCTGCATGCCGAACCAGAACCGCCGTTTCGACGCGGATTTCCTGGCGGTCAAGGAAGTCCTCGCTTCCGGCAAACTCGGCAAGCTCGTGCGTCTCGAGAGCCACTACGACTATTTCAAAACCAACGGCTGGTACGACCATCTCGGCACGCTGTATAACCTCGGCGTGCACACCACGGATCAAATCATTTCGCTGCTCGGCATGCCCGATGAGGTCCGTTACGACGTGCGTTCGATCCATCATCCCGGCGTCGGCGACGACTATTATGATCTGGAGTTCTTCTACGGCAACTGCAAGGCGTCCGTGAATACGCAGATGTGCGTGTCCATCGACTATCCGCGCTTCACGCTGCACGGCACGAACGGCAGCTTCACGCTTCCGCCGGTCATCCACAATTCCGGCAAGAAGAAGGTCGTCGGCCGTCACAAGGTCAGCTTTGCCCCCGCAGGCGAGGACCGCTGGGGCACGCTCGTGTATCACAACGAGGCGGGCGAAGCCGTGACCGAAAAGGTTCCGGTCGGCTGCGCACACTATGAGCGCATTTACGACAATCTGATCGACGCGATCGAAAACGGCGCCGAGAAGGTCGTAAAGGATGAAGAAGTCGTGAAGGTGCTTGAGATTCTCGAACAGGCGACCGAGGTGGCAAAATCATGGAACAAGTAAAGCTCGGAACGATCGGCAGCGGCGTCATCGTACATTCGATCCTCGACAACACAAAGCGGACCGACGGCATCGTGCTTTGCGCGGTGTACTCGAGAAGCGCGGAAAAGGCAAAAGCGCTTGCAGAGCAGTACGGCTGCAAGGTGACCTACACCGACATGGACGCGTTTCTTGCCGACACGAACGTCAACACCGTCTATATCGCAACGCCGAATCTGCTGCACTTTGAACAGGCGAAAAAGGCTCTGCTTGCCGGCAAGCACGTCATCCTCGAGAAGCCGTTCACCACGCGCCGCAAAGACGCCGAGGAGCTTGCGCGAATCGCAAAGGAGAACCATCTGCTGCTTGTCGAAGCCGCGCCGACCTCCTTCCTTCCGAACTTTGCGATTCTCAAAGAGCAGCTCAAAAAGATCCTGCCTGTCAAGCTTGTTTTGTCCAACTACAGCCAGTATTCGAGCCGCTACGACGCGGTGCTGCGCGGCGAAATGCCCGCGATCTTCGATCCGTCGTATGCGGGCGGATGCCTGATGGACATCAACTTCTATAACGTGCTTCTGAACGTGCTGCTGTTCGGCGCGCCGCAAAGCGCAACGTATCTTCCCAACACGCGCGAAGGATATTCGGACACCTCGGGCATCATGGTGATGCAGTACGACGGATTCGTCAGCTCGAATGCCGGTGCGAAGGACACCCGGGGCGTGAACAGCTTCCAGATCGAAGGCGAAAAGGGCTACATCTACATCGAAAACGGCTCGAACGGCTTAAAGTCCGTGCGCACGGTCACCAAGACCTCGGACGAAACGTTCAACAAGCAGCCCGATCCCGACCGCTGGTTCTACGAGGTGCAGGAGCTGACCCGCCTGTTCCTTTCAGAGGACTACGACGCGATCTACGAACGCCTCGATACAACGATCGCCACGGTCGGCGTGATCGAATCCGCCCGCAAAGCCGCGGGCATCGTCTTCCCGAAGGACGACTGAAAAGGTCAATACTGTTTACAAAAAAGCCGCGAGGCGGGATATAACCCCGCCTCGCTTCAATTCGTCGATAC
Source organism: uncultured Clostridia bacterium (assembly GCA_905235205.1). Classification (GTDB taxonomy): domain Bacteria; phylum Bacillota; class Clostridia; order Christensenellales; family CAG-138; genus UBA3792. The sequence goes on from CAJOKM010000008.1 coordinate 26,834, forward strand.
TATGTTCATGCCATTTTCCGATCAACCGACTGTCCATAATTTCCTCTCTAATATTCCGCCTGATCCGATTCAAATAAATGCTTCATCCCGTCCGAACCGGTCTGCGACCTTCGCGCGGTCGACGGCATCAACCTCTGCACGCGTCGGGATTGACGGCGATGCGCCCTTACGGGATACGCTGATGCCGCTCGCGATCGAAGCGGTTTTCAGCGCGGCGGACGCAGGTTTGCCCGCAATCAGCTCTGCAAGAAAATAGCCCGTAAAGCAGTCGCCTGCCGCCGTGGTATCGACTGCATTGACAGGGTAGATGCCGCATTCGGCGCGATTGCCGTCTCTGTCCTCGAACACCGAGCCGCGGTGTCCGAGCGTCATCAGCACGTTCATGTTCGGGTAGCGCTCGCGCACAGCGTTCAGGATCGCATCGAACGACGTGCCGTCCGGGCACTTTGCGATCGCTGCAGCTTCGATCTCGTTGACGAGCAAATAGTCGATACAGCGGAAGTCACACGCATCGAGCGTCTCATTGTACGGCGAGGGATTCAGAACAACGGTCATGCCCTTTTCCTTCGCGGTTTTGATGATGTAATCGAGCGAGGAAATCTCGTTCTGCAGCACGAGCCAGTCGCCTTTGCCGAAGGATGCAAGCGTTTCGTCCGCGTCCGTATGCGTGATCGTTCCGTTCGCGCCCGCAAGGATGATGATGCAGTTGTTCCCCTCCTCGTTGACCTGAATGACCGCGTGTCCCGACACGCCGTCGGTACGCTTGACGTGCGAAAGGTCCACGCCTGCCGCTGCAAGCGGTTCGAGCAGAAAATCGCCGTCCGTGCCGACCGCACCCGCCATATGCGTCCTGACGCCCGCGCGTGAGAGCGCGATCGCCTGATTGAACCCTTTGCCGCCGCAAAACAGTTCCATGCGGCTTGCCGTCAGTGTTTCGCCCGCACGGACAAAGTGTCTGACGCTGTAGGTGCGATCGATGTTCATCGATCCGAAAACCAATACGTTCATTCGTTTCTCCCCATTCCTTTTGCGCCGCAAATGCCGCCTTTTCCGTTGACATTCCGGGCTGTTTTTGCTATTCTTATTGTATCACAGGAAATCGTTTACGCAACATCAAAATCCACATTTCCGGAGGTTTTTTATGCTGTATCTGCAAAATTCCGACCTGCTCTGCACCTTTGACGAAACAACCGGTCAACCACTTTCCGTTCAGCGCGGCGGGCTTTGCATTCCGATCGCATCATTCGGCTTCGACTTCGGCTGCGACGAACGGATGGTGAACGGACTGCTGGAGTACGAATCCATGCTCGAGTTCCGCACCTGGGTGCTTCCCGCGATCCGTCCGACCGGCAAGCGCTTTGCCCTAACGCCTGTGTCGATCGCACACGATGCGCAGACGCTCGCGGTGACCTACGACTGCTCCCCCGTCCTTGTGACCGTTACCTATACGCTGCTCGACACGAACCTGCGCGTCGATCTGAAGCTTGAAAACCGCGGCGCGGATGTGCTGTATCTGAATGCGTGCGCGTTTATGCTGACGCTGCCGACCGTCGATCTCACCTTCGACTTTCCCGCGAACGCGCCGATCGGGCATTTCCGTGCGGACGCGCTGGAAGACCTTAAGCCTGTCGAAACCGGGCTGATCAACTTCACGACCCACGCAAAGCTTGCGGACGGCGATCTTGATCTTGTGTTCATCGACGGCATCGAAAAATGGGGCTGCGGCGTCTATCGTGACGGCAGCAGTACAACGTTCGTATACAACGCCGGATTGGAAGCCGATCTTTTGCCGCAGCGGTCGCTGTCGGTCGGCAGCTTCTATCTGCTTCCGGTACAGCAGGGTGGCAATCCGTACCTCGCGGTGCGCGAGCTCGTCGCTTCGCTCGGCTTTGAACCGGCGACCGGCGGCATCACCGACGGGGTGATGTATTCCTGCCATCCGTCCGGCACCATGGATTCCGGCTTCCCGAAAAAGGACGACCTTTATCAGTACGCCGGATATCTTCCGAAGCTGAAGGAAATGGGCGTCGATCATGTCTGGCTTTTGCCGGTGTTCGAGCACGACGAGCACGGCGTGTATCATTCGACCGATCAGAGCGTGATCGATCCGCGCTACGGCGGCGAGGAAGGCTGTGTGTACTACTGCAACCGCGCGCACGATCTGGGCATGACGATCCTCTTCGACTATGTGCCGCACGGTCCCGCGCCGGATTTCCCGATCGCGCGGGACAATCCCGAATGGCCCTCCAAACGCCGCGACGGCTCGCTGCAGGACGAATGGGAATGCGTGTCGATGGACTACAATCACCCCGGCTATCAGGAATACACGGCGGAGCTTGTGCACGACCATGTGCGCCGATTCGGCGTGGACGGCGCGCGCATCGACTGCGCGATGGGCGGGCTCTCGAACTGGCGCCCGTATAAGGACAACCGGCCGAGCGGAAACAGTGTGCTTGCGGGTGTACACATCACCGAAGCGATCCGAAACGGATTTCTGCTCGGCGGCAAGCGCTCGTTCATCCTTCCCGAAAACTTCAATCCGATCCCGAACTACTACCATTGCACCGATCTTTTTTACGGCATGAATCTGTACCGCGCGTTCGTAGATCTGGAAAGCAAACTGCACAGCGATCCCGCCGCGTTCGTCGAGGGGCTTACGGATTACCTTGAACGTGAATCCTGGCTGCTGCCCGAAAATTATCACAAGATGCGCTTTTTGGGCAACCACGACACGGTTTCGTGGGTCTGGCAGTCGAAGCGCGCCGCGGACTGCTACGGCATTGGCGGCGCAAAGGCGCTGTTTGCTTTGATCTCGCTGATCGACGGCGTGCCGATGATCTATCAGGGCGACGAGGATCCGAAAATTTACGGACACGACGGTGAAAACCTGACTGCGTTCTTTACCGCGCTGTTCGGCGCAAGAAAGAAGTATCTGCCGCGCGGCTCGAACGTGACCGAATATCTGCACACGGGTACGCCCGTTATGGCGTTCCGCCGTGTCCGCGTCGACGCGCCGGCCGACGCGTATCAGTCCGAGGGCGATACAAGCGTCTGGGTGCTGATCAACTGTTCCGGTTTGGCGCAGCCCGTCCCCCATCGGACGGTCGGGACGCTGTTGTTTGACAGCGACGGCGCAGCGTGCCCCGACTCTCCGCTTTCGCCGTGGGCATACCGGATTCTAAGCTGTGAGGACTGACCTATGAAACGGACGCTTCGTACACTGACCCTGTTCGTGCTGATGCTCGCCCTTCTGCCGCTCGGCTGCAAGGGCGGTTCGGATACATCCGTCACGGAAAAGGACGGTCAATACACGATTGAACGGAACGGCCTTACCGCAACGGTCGACGCCGCAACCGGATTTTTGACCTGCATTGAAGCGGACGAAACGCGTCTTGCCTGCGACCGCGTCTTTGTTGACATCGGAATCGACGGGAACTCGCTTCTGAACCAGATCGGCTACATTGACATGAACGGGCTTGCGACCTACGAGCTGCCGACGCTGTATCCGCGCATGAAGCCGCTTCCGCAGGCGGATGCGATTCGGGTCGAACGCACCGACGACGGGTTTTCGTGCAGGCTGACCTATGGTGTTCTGACGGTTTTATACCGCTACACAATGCTTGACGGTGCGCTTGCGCTGAACGTGACGCTGTCGGTCTCCGACGAGCAGGCGCATTTGATCAACGGTGTGGGCTTCGTTGCCGCCGGCATCGACGGATTCGATCTTGCCGAAGCCACGTTTGAATTTCCCGGCTCCACCCCCGCCGGTCGGCTTGCCTATCGCACGCGCATGCGCTACCGCGCCGAATCCGCGGACTATGCCGCGCCCGCGATCCAGATCCGCGGCGAAGGGACGAATGCCGCGAATATTCTGTTTGTCGACGAAGTGGAAAAATGGACCTCCGCAAGCTGGTCGGATGAAAACACGCGTCCGTGCGCCGGGTTTCTTGCCGCATGCGAGGGCGTTCTGACAAAGGATGCTCCGATGGAAGTCGGCACGCTGTATCTCCCCCTGCTTTCTCCGGATCAGGATCCGTATGAAGCCGTATCCGCGTTCTGGACGAAGATCGGATATCGCACGCCGGACGACACGCATGCGACGGACGACCTTGTCGCCGTCTATTCCGCGCATCCGTTCGGGACAATGGATACGCACTACTTCAACCGTCTGACGCTTCAAGAATACGCAGAACAAATTGATTCCGTCGCGGAGATGGGGTTTGACGCGATCTGGCTCTTGCCCGTGTTTTCTCATACCGGCGACAACGTCTACGAGCCGATCGATCAGGCGGTGATCGACACGCGCTACGGCGGCGAAGCAGGAGCAAGGATCTTTATCGACGCCGCGCATCGTCTCGGCATGAAGGTTCTGTTCGACTTTGTGCCGCACGGACCGCGTCCGGTCTATCCGTTTGCAAAGGAACACGATTCGTGGCTTGCGAAAGGGCGCGACGGCAAGACGCGCATCGAATGGGAATGCGTGTCGATGGACTACAACAATCCGGGATACGCCGCGTATAACGTTGAACTTGCGAAGATGTATGCCGCATCGATCGGGCTGGACGGCGCGCGCATCGACTGCAGTATGGGCGGTCTACCGAACTGGGACGGATCCGAAACCGGGCTCCGCGCCTCCGCCGCAGGGCTCTTGGCGGGTCTCAACGTCGTGCGCTGCTACCGCGAAGGCTTCAAGCAGGGCGGTGCGGACGTTCTGCTGCTGCCCGAGAATTTCCATCCGAGTCCCGCATACGCTTCCGTGACCGACGTGTTCTACGACATGCCGCTGTACCGCACGCTGTTCAACCTGAACCACGCGGAGCTGACCGACGAAGCGTATGTGCAGGCGCTGACGCAGTACCTCGAAGCGGAGCATAA
>CAJOKM010000009.1 GCA_905235205.1 uncultured Clostridia bacterium
TGAAATCAGTACATCGCCGGTTATCCAATAAAGGGGCATTCAATCGGTTGTTCGGCGATGGTTTCCGATGAATCATGGATGACGCCTGCTACATAGTATGTTGGATTGCTTCGGCTTGTCATCCCGGATCCCGCACCGTCTATCTTATGGTATACACTTGAGTTTTTATGCAGCCAATGCGATTCAGACTTTGTCGGGAAACCGTGTTTTTTGTTCGATCGGTTTGTTTATTTTTCCTTTCTGGTTGCATTATAATACGCTCTTCTGTGTTTGTCAATACGTTTTTCGTAATTTTTTATATTTTTTTTGCAGCGGTTTTTCTTGACAAACAAAAACCGCATATTTATAATGTATGGTGTAAGAAAGGAGTTTTATGCTTTGATACGGTTCAAGACCAAAAAAGTACTGGCATTGCGCGAAATGACACAAAAAGAACTGGCAGAGTTGACGGGCATCCGCCCGCCGACCATTTCCGCGCTTTGTGTCGGAACCGCAAAGCATATTCCTGTTGACGTACTGGATAAGATCTGCTTTGTTCTGAGCTGTCAGCCCGCAGATCTGATCGAATATGTAAGCGATGCGACGGTGGAAATGCATCGCGAACAGGCGGCGCAGCCTGCCGCATCCCCGGCGCCGGATCTTTCCGCGCTGCCGCCGGAACTCGTTCTCGCGCTGCAAAACTTTTTACAGAACCAGAAGAATCCGTCCTGAAACGACGAGATTCTTTTTTTCAAAATCAAATGATCTTAGACTGCGCCGAATCCGGCTCGGTGTTTTTTTATACAAAGAACCGACGCCCGCAGGCGCCGGTTCTGATAAACGATGGCTGATCAAGCCTTATGCACTGATGATGTGATTCAACAGGCTGCCGCAGCTTGAGAGCTGATCCCTGTTCGCGACGATGCAAATCGCATTGTCCTGCACGACGTCCTCCAAAGCGTCGCACAGCGCAAGGAGATCCTCAGGCGTTGTGTTCAGCAGCTGCTGGTACTGGCGAACGATCTCCTCCTCGGAGATGCCGCGGAACCAACGTTCTTCCGCTTCTTCCATCTTCTCCTCCGCATTGCGCAGCGGATCCAGAACAGCCGATGCCGAGCTCAAAATAGACCCGGTCAGATCAGGTGCCGTTGAAACGAACTTTCGAACAAACTCCGGCGCACGGCGAATCACTTCAATCGATCGAGCAGGTTGTGGATCACGGGACGTTGCAAACATCAGGTACTCACCGTTTTTAATAATCAGACTGCTTTTATTTGCACCGCCCTGCATTCGGATTTCGTTCCAAAGATAGGAATAATCCAATACGCGGGAAAGAACGGGAATGCTGCCGGAAAACAGCTTGCCGTGACGAGACAGGCTGCTGCCCATTGCAACGAATCCGACGACGGACGGAACAATGATTCCTTCCTGCTGTATCGGATTGGACACATACGCGGCTTCCGTTCCGAACGTATCTCCCTTAGTCGGAAGCATACGCGCCAGTGCGCCAAGCGCTGACTTCGACACAACCTGGGAACAGGAGAGCGTCAGTCGGTCGCGCGTAAACAGGCGCGCAGCAAGCGCTTGCATCTGTTCGAGCAGTGCAGAGAACTCATTGTTCTGAATGGTTTGCTCCAGCCAGTGAACGAAAGATACTCCGCTAATCTGCTCGTTTGCTAAGCCGTGTGCTGTCAGGGAAGAGCGCACGCGGCTTAGCGCATAGCGATCTCCGTCCACCAGTAAATGAGAACGCGCTGAAATCAGCATCTGCCGCAACGTCTCACGGGTGAGCTCGGCATCCTCCCATACGGTCTGCGTGAAAACCTCGCCGAGCAGCTCGGCGGCAGACTTCGCCTGTTCTTTGGTACAGGCGATCGAAGCCGACAACAGCACGCGGCAGCGATCCGGCGTTGTTCCGGGAAGAATTCGCGGTTCGATTCTGAGCCGACCGATCGTACGCTTGATCGCCAGCGGCAGTTCATCGCGCCGGTATAAAGCCGTAGGCAGTTTTCCTAACAACCCGCACATCACCTGCAAAAGCGGCAGTTCGTCGATCGAAAGATCGTTTGCGGCAAAAAACGCCTTGAAATATGCAAGATTGCTGTAAACGGTATGATGAAGAACCGGTATGCCGTTCTGTGTGATCGGCTCGCAATGCAGCGGCGCAGGACGATCGTTCAGATCGGACAGCTTCAGCTTCGGAATGGCCGCAAGCGCTTCGGGGCTGTCCGGGGTCTGCTGCCAGGCGCGCAGCACTTCCGTTTCCGCATCCAGCCGTGCATAATCGGCGTCCGTCCAAACAGCGCGCGCCGCTTCCAACTGCGCGCGTTCCTTTTCGAGTTTTTCCGCGCTGAGGGTATGGGACGGAACCAAAAGCACCGTTGCCGTGTGGCGGTTCTCCAAAAAGAGCTCGCGGATCAATTGTTCAAAGTACCCGGTATGCAGTTTTTTTGAAAGCGCATCTAAAACAGGTTCTATGAGCAGCGCGTCCGCCGGATCGCCGCCGTACAGCCAGGTGTTCAGCATTTCAAGCGCCTCATTAATGCTGCGAGGCTCCCAACCTGCATCACGATCCCGTTTTTGAAACGCAAAGTGATGGAAGCACGCCTCAAACCGTTCGTGATCCAGTCCCTGTTCCACAATGTCGGAGAGCGTTTTGCGAATGGCGGCATACAGAAGCGGAAGTTTCGCCTGATCGGTATTCGTCGCTTGCCAGCACATAATCGGCTGTTGAATCCAATCGAAGAGAAGAATCTCAAATTTTTCCGCTAATCCGCGATCGATAACCGCGCGGCGCAGCGGCGCTTCCGCATCGCCGACCAGATAATCGATCAACAAAGATGCGGCTAAGAGTCGTTCCCGATCCTGATAGGTTCCGAGCAGCATGCCGCAGCTAATGACAGCGCGGTCCTCCAACGGCTCATCCTCCTCGATTTCATACGGCAGAACATTTGCCGACGCGGGGATCGGTTTTTGCATCGGAATCGGGAAATCTATGTCACGCCGTTCATAGCAACACAGATAGGAATCGATCTTCTTCAGAACCGCTTCCACCTCGATCTCCCCGACCAGAGAAATACGCAGATTGGACGGATGATAGTACGTCCTGTGCGCATCGCAGAGCGCTTCATAGGTCAGATCCGGGATCAGGGAAGGATTTCCGCCGGCTTCGAATTGGTAACATATATCGGGGAACAATCTGCGGGAAATCTCGTTATCTATTGCGCCTTCAACAGATGCCGCATCGCCCTTCATTTCATTCAGAACAATGCCTTGATAATTGAGCGTATCTCCTTTCAACTCATAACGCCAGCCTTCCTGGCGGAAAATCTCGGGTCTGTGATATATGGCGGGATGGAACATCGCGTCGAAATCGACATCCAACAGATTCAGGAAATCCTGATCATTCCGGCTGGAACCGATGAAAACCGTCTTGTCCGGATAAACCCGTTGATTAAAAAAGGTTTGAACAGAGCTCTTGTTAAACTCTGCAATAAGATCCTTGATCTGGTATTGATCGGAGCCACGTAAAACCGAATGTGCCAGCACATGAAACACGCCCGTAGAATCTTTCGGCGGTGTCTTAAAAGAAAGAATAAATGACTTGTTCTCATCCGGTCGGTTCAGCCAGCAAAGCGAAGCGCCGGTTTTTTCGTGTTCCATTTCCACGAGCGCGCCGCCGAGCTCCGAAAACACGCGCATGCGCGTTACACGGAAGCCGAACAATACATCGTTTTCTCGCATAGTGTTGCCCCTTACAGTGAGATCATTTGTTTTTGATGCAATCACAGCCGTTTGGAGGATCGTATCGCATCAAAGATCTGTTTGGATACTGTTAGTATAATTATAAAGGAAAGTTTCGATCTTGTAAAGTGTTTATATATAAAAAGTTTGACGCGCAAAAAAGTTTTTAAGTTTTTTGCGCGGGAGACAGGAAAGATTCGGCAGAGCATTGCATATCGTTTTCTTGGGGAAACGAGGAGTTCAGACAGCTTAGCGGAGTTGTAAAGAGTGAAAAAAGTTTTTCAAAAACCTCTTGCTTTTTCGTTGAGACCATTGTATAATGCTACTGAAAAGATATCCGATTGCCGCGAATAATCGGATCTTGATACGAAATCGTTTGGTAAATGCTTAAAAATCTTTTAGGAGGTAGAAACATGTTTAACTTTTTGATGGACCCGGAAGCCACCATCAACGGCGTTCGTCCCGGCGGATGGGATAACCCGCCCATTGGCGGCGATTTGCAGCGGATCATTGTTCCGATTTTCAAGGAGTGGCGTGATTGGGGAATCATTAATCCGATCGCTCCAATTAACGCAACTATCAAGGACTAATTTTGCTTGGTAGAATTGATTATGTGTAAAACCACAGATGCCTGACAGCATCTGTGGTTTTGTTTGTATTTGGAGTATTTTTGAAGTTATTTAGGTCTCACCGCTTTGTTGCGTGTGAGACTGTTTTTGTTTATTTCTGCAGTTCCTTATTTCTCCCGGGCGATTATCCCGATTTCATAAATCGATTTCGCCAATTTCTGACACACAAACGTATAAAGCCCATGTCATCGTTCAAAATGAATTTGCATTTTATATACGGAATCGCTATAATACAAGATAGAGCGATAGGCTCGGAAAGGATTGCGATCAGGAAGCGTTTGGCGGTTTCGATCGCAACAGCCAATTGAAAGGAGATTCACAATGGGACTTATTAAAGCAGGTATCGGGGCGTTGGGCGGCGTTCTGGCCGATCAGTGGAAGGAGTTCTTCTACTGCGAAGCGCTTCCGAAGGACGTTCTGGTCACCAAGGGACAAAAGAGAACGGGCGGCCGTTCCTCCAACACCAAAGGCAGCGACAACATCATTTCGAACGGTTCCGTGATCGCCGTCGCCGACGGTCAGTGCATGATCATCGTCGAGCAGGGCAAGGTCGTGGAGGTCTGCGCAGAACCCGGCGAGTTCGTTTATGACACCTCAACCGAACCGAGCATCTTTGCCGGCAATCTCGGTCAAAGCATTCTGGATTCCTTCAAGACGCTCGGACGCCGTTTCACGTTCGGCGGCGACACCGGAAAGGATCAGCGGGTGTATTACTTCAACACCAAGGAGATCATGGACAACAAGTTCGGCACCTCCAACCCGATCATGTTCCGTGTTGTAGACCGCAACATCAATCTCGACATTGACGTGAGCCTGCGCTGCAACGGCGTGTACTCCTATAAGATGGTCGACCCGATCCTGTTCTACACGGAAGTCTGCGGCAACGTCACCGAAAACTATCTGCGCAGCGAGATCGACGCGCAGCTGAAGACCGAGTTTGTCAACGCGCTGCAGCCCGCGATGGCGAAGATCTCCGACCTCGAGGTCCGTCCGAATCAGGTTCCCGCGCACACCACCGAGCTGTGCGACGCGATGAACGTCGAGCTAAGTAAGCTCTGGGGTGAAAAGAGAGGACTTCAGGTCGTCTCGATCGCAATGAACCCGATCACGCTGACCGAAGAGGACGCCGAAATGATCAAGGCCGCGCAGCGCGCCGCGATCAACCGCGACCCGACGATGGCCGCCGCGACCATGACGCAGGCAAGCGCGGAAGCGATGAAGACCGCCGCCGGCAATGCAAACGGCGCGATGACGGGCTTCATGGGCATGGGTATGGCAGGTCAGGCCGGCGGCATGGCAGGCAATACGGCTGCGCTGTTCCAGATGGGTCAGCAGCAGCAACAGGCAAAGGCCGAAGCGCAGACGCCGGCGAACGCCTGGAAGTGCCCGACCTGCGGCGCAACCGCAACCGGCAATTTCTGCCCCGAGTGCGGTGCGAAAAAACCCGCTGCGCCCGATACCTGGACCTGTTCCTGCGGCGCGGTGAACAGCGGACGGTTCTGCACGAACTGCGGCGCAAAGAAGCCCGAGACGGTTTCCTATCGCTGCCCGAAGTGCGGCTATCAGCCCGAGGATCCTCAGAATCCGCCGAAGTTCTGCCCGGAGTGCGGAACCCGCTTCGAGGAGAAATAACGGATTGACCGAAGGGGTGCGGCTTTTTCCGTACCCCTTTTTACCATTTAGGAAAAAAAGGAGACTGCATTGGCTCAATTATTGGAATACAAGTGTCCGTCCTGCGGCGCTTCCCTGCAATTCGACAGCGGCTCACAGCAGGTCGTTTGCCCCTATTGCGATTCGTCGTTTGATCCGCAGTCGCTGATCGACTATGACGCGTTCTTAAAACAGGACGCCGAAAACGGGAAAAGCGATACGTGGGAGAAGGACGCTCAGAAATGGACAAAGGATGAAGCAACCGGCCTGAACGTGTACGTATGCGGCGCCTGCGGCGGTGAAGTGCTCGGCGACGATACGCTCGCAAGCGCGCGCTGTCCGTTTTGCGACAACACGGTCATTATGAAGCGGCAGTTCACCGGCGACTGGAAACCCGATCTCGTGATTCCGTTCAAGCTTGACCGCGAAGCGGCGAAGCAGGGATTCCGCAAGCACCTGTTCGGCAAGAAACTGCTTCCGAAAGCGTTCCGCTCCGAATCGAACATCGAGGAAATCAAGGGCATTTACGTCCCGTTCTGGCTGTTCTCTTCGGACGTGTCCGCAAGCATGTGCTATAACGCCACACGCTCCCGTTCCTGGACGGACGGCAGGTTCGACTATGTGGAGACCTCGCGCTACGCGCTGCTGCGCGCCGCCGACGCGCATTTCTCGCGCATCCCGGTCGACGGGTCCGAAAAAATGGACGACGCGCTGATGGATTCGCTGGAGCCGTTCGATTTTTCCGAGGCGGTCGATTTCCAGACCGCGTATCTGTCCGGCTATTTCTCCGATCGCTACGACGTGAACGCCGACGTCAGCGTCACCCGCGCGCAGGATCGCTTCCGCAGTACGGTCTCGCGCCTCGTTTCCCAATCGACCGGCGGATTCAGTTCCGTCGCGGCCGAAAGCACGTCGATCTCGGAACGCAACAACAAGCGTGAATACGCGCTGCTGCCGGTATGGCTTCTGCACGTCAAGTGGAACGGCAAGCTGTACACCTACGCCATGAACGGCCAGACCGGCAAGTTTGTCGGAACGCTCCCCATCAGCAAGAAACGCACGTGGGGATTCTGGGCGCTGTATGCGGCGATCTTCGCGCTTGTTTTGGGCGGCTTTGTCGTGCTCGGACATTTTCTCGGATGCGGAGGTGGCTGCCTGTGAAACGCATCGTTACACTTTTCCTGATCACGCTTCTGCTGCTCGTCCCCGTGCTCTTTGCACAGGCGGACGCGGACGGACGCGTCTTTACCGACGAGGGCGTGCTCTCGGATGAAGAGATCCGCGCGATCAATGCGCGCGCAGACGAGCTCTATGCCGCGCACGGCATTGCGCCCTATTTCTTCTTCTACAGCGGTGAATCCGATCTGATCCCGTTTGCCGGACAGTTTGCTGACGCACACGTTCCCGAGGCAAACGCGATTGTGCTTGGGCTCAATTCGGAATACTACTACTTCCTGAAAAAGGGCGCGGCTGCCGAAGCCGCGTTCCCGGACGACGTCTGCGATGAGACGCTGTGGTCCGCGTTTCAGACCGTCCAGAACGATCCCGAGGGCAAGATCCTTGCCTATCTGGACGCCGTAGACGGCGTTCTGAACGCTGTCGCCGCGAATCCGACCGACCCGACTGTTGCGCCGACCCAGGCGCCGGAGGAGGATCCGCTTGCCGTGCCGGCGTATATCGCGCTGACCGACGGCGGCAAGCCGACGCTGGTCGACCGTGAGCAGCTTCTGACCGAGTCTCAAGCGGAAACGCTGTCCAAACGGCTCAAAGAGATCGGCACCGCGTACCGCTGTGACGTGATCATTGCGACCGTGTCGTCGCTCGGCAGCAAAACCGCCGAGGAGTACGCGGACGACTTCTTCGACTACAACGGCTACGACTACGGCGCAACGCCCGACGCTTCCGGCACGACCGTCAACGGCGACGGCATCCTGCTGCTGCTCTCGATGGAGGATCGCGACTTTGCGATCAGCACCAGCGGCTACGCGATCACGGCGTTTACAGACTTCGGCATTCAGACCTATCTCGAGGACCGGTTCCTGCCGTATCTGCGCGAAAACGATTACAACGGCGGGTTCAACGCGTTTGCCGACGGCTGCGAAGAGCTTCTTAGGATGGCGCGCGAGGACGTCCCCTACGACTGCTATCACGTCTACGCGGGCGAAAACGCCATGCAGGCCTCGGTCAAGGCGGAGCTGAACCAGAAGGCGGAACAGCTGATGCTCGAACACGGCGTCGGCGTGTATTTCGTTGAGACCGCGGACGCGTCCGATCCGGGCGCGTACCTGAACCGGTTTATCACCGATCACGTCTATGAATCCGACGCGGTCCTGTTCTGCATGACGCCCTACGGATACACGGTCTCGACCAACGGCGGCGTCGCACAGCAGAAGTTCACGGACAAGGAGCTCAAAAAGCTGGACGACGCGATCCGCCCGTATTACGGCAAGGGCGACGTGAACGGCACGGCAACCGCGTACATGGACTATGCGGAAAAAGTGCTCAACAAGCGGCCGCTGAACGTGTTTGCGCTGATCCTGTCGTTCCTCGGCGGCGGGCTGTTCGGTCTGATCCCCGTTTCCTCCATGAAGCGGCAATTGAAGGGCGGCGTGAGCAAAAACACGGCTGCGGATCGCTATCTTGAACCAAACTCGTTTGTCATGACGCAGAACAGCGACGTTCTGCTCGGCAAAAACACATCGCGCTCAGTCCACGTTGTGCGCACCGATTCGTCGAGCGGCGGCGGGCGCAGCGGAGGCGGCGGATTCCACGGCGGAAGCAGTACGCACACCTCGTCCTCCGGCGGCACGCACGGCGGACACAGCGGCAAGTTCTGAGCTGCGAAACAACAGAAAACAACGACATTCCACGCACGGTAGAGTCCGATTGAACGATTCTACCGTGCGTTTTTGTTCGGATAGAGCGACGCGCGCGCACAGTAGGTTGGTTTTTTCACCCTTGGCCGCTATACTATACCCAGTAACATGTACGCAAAGGGAGAAGAACATGAGCGAATACATCCTGAGCTGCTGCTCGACCGTCGACATCACGGAGGAAAAACTGAACGCGCTGGACGTGCGGCACATCTGCAACCGCTTTACGCTGAACGGCGTGCCCTATGAGGACGACCTCGGCAAAACGATGCCGTATTCCGAGTTCTACGATCGCATCCGCAAGGGTGAAACGGGCGTGACGAGCCTGATCAATACGGTCGATTACGTCGACTACTTCGCCGGTCTTTTATCGACCGGAAAGGACGTGCTGCACGTTACGCTGTCGAGCGGGCTCTCCGGCACGTTTCAATCCGCGCTCGCGGCGGCGGACATTCTCAAGGAGCGTTTCCCCGACCGGAAGCTTCTGATCGTCGACTCGCGCGCCGCTTCGTCCGGCTACGGACTCCTGATGGAAACGCTTGCGGGACTTCGCGACGGCGGTATGACCATCGACGCGCTGTTCGACTGGGCGCTTGAAAACCGCTTGCGCATCCATCATCTGTTCTGCTCGACGACGCTGACCTATTACGTGCGCGGCGGACGCATTTCGCCCGCGGCGGGCAGGATCGGAAACCTTTTCGGCATCTGCCCCGTCATGCGCATGGATCATCCGGGACATCTGACCATCCATTCGCGGGTCCGCACCAAAAAACGCGCGCTGCGCGCGCTGGTCGATCAGATGGCGGAGCTTGCCGACGACGGCGAACGCTATTCGGGCCGGTGCTTTATCAGCCACTCCGACTGTGAGGAGGACGCGCTTACGCTGAAAGCGCAGGTGCAGGAACGCTTCCCGCACATCAACGGCGAGATCGAGCTGTACAGCATCGGTACGACGATCGGCTGCCATTCCGGTCCTGGGACCGTTGCGGTTTATTTCTTCGGCAAACAGCGGTAATCCGTTTAAGACACGGCGCTGCATCCATTTTTATGGCTTGCAGCGCCGTTTTTTAAAGCATGCTGAAAGAAAAAAAGCTATGCTTTTTGATGCATTTCTGCTAAAATGGAATCAGAAAGTAGGAACCTATGAACACTCGCGTCAAACGACATCGCTTTCATCAAATCTGCATCACCATACTGCGCACGCTGCTCGGACCGATCATAAAGCGCATCTATGCATTCAAAACGGAGCTCCCGGCAGGCATTGACGGACCGTTCCTTGTCGTTGCCAATCACGTCACGGCGGCCGATCCGGTGCTGCTGTGCCTTTCGTTCAAACAGCAAATGTACATCGTCGCAAGCGAACACCTGATGCAAAAGGGTCTGCCCTCGCGCCTTTTGCGGTTCTTCTTTGACCCGATCGTGCGGCGCAAAGGCGATTCCGCCGTGACCGCCGTCAAGGAAATGCTCGCATGCCTTAGGGCAGGCTTCAACGTGTGCGTGTTCCCGGAGGGCACCTGCTCGTTTGACGGAACGAATTCGCCGATGCTGCCGACGATCGGCAAGCTTGCAAAAGCGGCGAAAGCGGCGCTTGTGACCTACCGCTTCGAAGGCGGATTCTTCACGCTGCCGCGCTGGGGTACCGGCATCCGCCGCGGCGATTTTTCCGGGCATATCGTAAACGTCTATCCGTCTGACGCGCTGCGCGCAATGGACGACGCCGAGATCAACGCGCACATCGTTTCCGATCTTCGCGAAGACGCCTATGCGCGCGAAGCCGAAACGCACGCCGTCTACCGGAGCAAGCGCCGCGCAGAGTATTTGGAAAGCGCGTTCTTTCTCTGCCCCGCCTGCAAGCGCGTTGGCACGATCGAAACAGCCGGCGATACGATCCGCTGCGTCTGCGGACTTTTTGGCACGCTCGACGCGCAGTATGCGCTCAAACGCATGCCCGTTTCGACGCTCCCTGAATGGAATGCGCTCGAAAACGCATGGCTCGAAGAGCACGCAAGCGATCCCGGGTTCTCGTTTTCGGACGAAGCCGCGACGCTCGTCGAAACGGACGCGAAGCACCGAAAGCTGCCGCTTGCGAGCGGCGCGCTGTCCATGACGCACGATACGCTGTCGGTCGGAAAACACGCGTTCCCGCTCGATGAGATCACCGATATGGAGCTGGTGCGGCGCAATCTTTTGGTCTTCTCCACACGCGAGGGGCATTATCAGGTCTGCGGACAGCCCTCGCTCAATACCCGCAAATATATGCTGTTATACCGTATTCGGAAAGGAGCCGTTTCCCTATGAATTATTCCGCATCGAACACGGAGCTCTGGAACATCATCATCCAGATCGGGCTCATTGCGCTGTTTCTGCTGCTGGCGAACGTTCTGCGCCGCAAGGTGCCGTTCTTCCGCAAGTCGCTGATGCCGACGGCGGTGCTCGCAGGCTTTCTCTTTTTGATCCTGCGCACCGCGGGACTCTATCTCTTCAAGGCGGAAACGCTCGCGTCGCTTCCTTACAATCCGTTCGACACCAAGCTGCTCGAAATGCTCACTTATCACGGCATCGCGATCGGGTTCATCGCGCTGTCGCTGCGCGTGGACAAAAAATCCAAGGATGAGCGCGGCAGTCTCACCGCGCCCAAGAGCGGCGCGCTGATCGTTTCGACCTACCTCGTGCAGGGCATTGCGGGACTCGGACTGACGCTTTTGCTGTTCTACACGTTTGTACCCAACCTGTTCCCCGCAAGCGGCATCCTGCTGCCGATGGGCTACGGGCAGGGTCCCGGCCAGGCGAACAACATCGGCAACACGTTTGAAGGGCTCGGTTTTGCGGGCGGACGCTCGTTCGGACTCGCCATCGCCGCCGCCGGATACCTTTGCGCCTGCATCGTCGGCGTGATCTACATCAATGTGCTCGCGCGCCGCAAAAAGCGCGAACGCGCCGCGCACGACGACCTGTCCGGTTCGGTCGTGACCGTCGCCGATTTCCAGGACGAGAACGAGATCCCGATCGCCGAATCGCTCGATAAGTTCTCCGTGCAGTGCGCGCTTGTGCTGCTGGTGTACCTTGTGACGTTCTTGCTTTGCTACGGGATCGAAGCGCTTCTGATGCGATTTGCGCCCGGCGTCGGCAGGACCGTTTCCGGATTCCTCTGGGGCTTCAACTTCATCATCGGTACGCTGATCGCGATGCTGACCCGAAAGATCCTGGGTCTGTTCCGCAAGACGAAGGCGATGACCCGACAGTATCAGAACAACTACCTGCTTTCCCGCATTTCCGGACTGGCGTTTGACATCATGATCGTCTGCGGCATTGCAAGCATCAACATTGAGGACCTGTCGGGTCTGTGGGTGCCGTTTGCGCTGCTGGCGGTCGCGGGCGGCGTCGTGACGTTCTTCTGGCTCAGATGGCTGTGCAGAAAGATCTACCCCGCCTATGCCGAGGAGGCGTTCGTCTCTATGTACGGCATGATGACCGGAACGATCAGTTCGGGCGTGATGCTGCTTCGCGAGATCGACCCGAGCTTCAAAACGCCCGCGGCGAACAATCTTCTGACCGGCAGCGCGTTTGCGATCGTGTTCGGCGCCGTGATGCTGCTGCTCGTGGGAATCGCGCCGCGCTCAATCGGGTTCGCCTGGCTCACGATCGGAATCATGGTCGCATACCTTGCGCTGCTTCTGGTCTTTCTGCTTGCGATCAAGCGTAAAAAGAAAGCATGATACTACTTGTATGCAAAAGAGCGGACACATTGTCCGCTCTCAGACTGTCGTAAAAGGGGTCAGACCGTTTGCGGCGATGTATTGATAAAGGAATACTGGTTGGAGGAAAAGGCAAGATCTGCCTTTTCTTTTCATTATTATGCCGCAAACTATCCGTGTTTTCACTCGGTCGCATACTTTAGTATAGCTCCGTCGTGAAAACACGAATTCTGCCTCCCTTCCCAACAGCCTGCTCAGCGTGTCAAACCGTTTTTGACACGCTGAAAGAGCGGACACATTGTCCGCTCTTTTGCTGTATTGCTTTTATTCGGCTATCTCCTTGCCGTACAGCGCCTGCTGTAAAAGGATGCGGTTCTTTTCGAATTCCGGCAGCAGCGCGTACGCCCCGTCGAGGTTCAGTTCGGTGTAGCTGTCGTCGAACGGCAGGCGCACCTTCCGGAATGACAGATCGTCGGATACGGTCATTTCATACGCGACGCCGCGCAGCGTCTCGAAATCGAGGTTGGTGCGGACGTTTTTGAAGACCGTGCGGCAGAACGGATACAGGAACGAGCTGTCAAAGCTGTCCTGCAGGTATTCAAACGTATCGAGCACGATATCGAGCTGCCGCTCGGCTCTGCCGAGATCGCCCTTATCGTCGGACGTGCGATCGAGCAGCAGCGCCACCGCCTGCGCGCCGGAAAGCTGTTGTTTTCCTGCCGAAACCGGCGTATTCAGCGTTTCAGAGAGGTATGCCGCCTCGTCTTCGGAAAGCGTTGCGGGAATGCCCTTGACGTCATCCGCGAGCACGGCAAGCTCGTCCGTGCCGGTGAGCACATAGTTTTGAATATCGAGGCCGAACAGATCGTTGATCGTGTTGATCAGCTGCCCCGCGCCGCCGCGCGCATACGCGGTATTGATGCGCTTCCAGCCCTCTTCGCCGAACGGCACGATCGTATCGCGCGCAACGGAAACGATCGTAAACTGCTGCAAAAGCTGATTGAACGAGGCGATGAAGATCATGTCGGTCTGCCGCTCCTCGGACGTGATCGAGCCGTTCTGCACGACGATCACCATGCTGATGATAAAGCGGTCGATCTTGTTCTGCTCGTAGATCGGGACTTCTTGGATCTCGCCGGTCTCGTAATAGTCGACGCCTTTAGAAAGCGCCGCGTCGAACAGCTCGGCGTTCGGCGTGGGCAGCGCGTTTATATCGGTGCGCTTCCACTCGCCCGAAATGACCGGAATTTTGCCGTCATAGGCGCGGAACAGCGAAAAGAATCCGATCACGCCGCTCGTCGAAAGGACCACGAACGCGATGCACAGACACAAAAATGCGATCCGGAGTTTTTTGTACGGTTTCGGTTGTTTTTCCATACGCCGCCTCCCGTTACGACCACAGCAGTCCGAAGATGAGTACGTTCGCCGCCGCCACGACGAACGTGAGCACCGACATCACAACGATGCCGATGATCCATCCCGTTTTCTTTGCCCTGTTTTTCATTCTTCGTTTCCGGCGAACTTGTCCGGCGTTACTTCGGACAGGTCCGCTGCATTCCCTTCTTCGTCATATTCCGCGAACATCAGCAGGTCCGCGATATTGCGCCCGCCGATGCCGTCGCCGTCCTTATCCTTGCCCGACGGCACGCTGATCGTCTTGCCCATGAACAGCATGACCGCGCTCGTACCGCCGTCCAGGTTGATCGCGGACTGTACGCCCAGTGATTCCATCAGCTCCGCCATCTCGCCCTCAGACATGCCGACCGCTTTTTTGCTTCTGCCGTCGACCGCGACCGCCACGTAATGCCCCGGCTCGTAATAGCCGAAGATGATCCGCGGATGCCGCGTGCCGTTCATGCGCAGCGACTGATTCCGTTCGCCGTCCTGCACAAGCAACGGTCCGAACTGGAACCCCTGCCATACGCCGCCGTTCTGTTCGTCCTCTTTTTTATAGTCGAATCCGTGACGCTGGATGTCCTTAAGCGAACGCATCTTGACCGACCCGTCGCGGTATACGACCACGACGCCGGACCGGAACTGGATGTCCCGCTTCTCGACGCTCTTATGCTTTTCTCCGTTGCGCACCACAAAGCCCGCGTTCATCGTGCCGCTGATGCCGAAGATCGCATGCTCGCGCGCGGCGAAGTCCTCCGGATCCTCGCGGCCGGTGCCGAATGCGCCGTTTGCCGATCCGATGCGGAACCGCGAAATGTTGCGCATCCAGATATCCGCGACATAGTAGACCTGGCGGTATTCCTCGTCCACATGCTTTTTGATCGCGATCCGCAGTTCGTCGGACTGATAGCTCCAGTCCGCGTCCGCGCCGGTATCGTAATCCGGAAACCGGTCGGTACACACGTCGCCCTCGATCGGCGCGCGCGTCGCAAACGGCGTCGCGGTCGGTTCCGGCGTGCCGAACGCCTCGGGCGTCTCAAGTGGCGTCGTGCCCGCCCCGGACGTTTCGTCCACGTGAATGACCTCGGACGTTTCCGCGGTCGGATCGCCCTGCGCGCCGTGGTCCGTCTTTTCACAGCCGAACACGCTCAGCAGACTCATAAGAGCGACTGCCGCGCACAGAAGCTTTTTTAACCCATTCATTCCGATAATCGGTTCCTTTCCATATCAGTTGCCGGAGACCTTGTCTGCTCGGATCGTGTCGAGCGCGGGCGCGTCCCCGTTTGCATCATATGCCGCGAACAACAGCATATCCACGAGATTCCTGCCGCCCTTGCCGTCGCCGTCCTTGTCGTCTCCCGGCGGGTCGTTGATGATCTTGCCCATGAAGGTCATGATCGCGCTGGTGCCGCCGTCCAGGTTCATCGCCTCTTGGCATCCGAGCGACTGCATCAGTTCGACCATCTCGTAATTGTTCATGCCGATCGCGTCCCTGCGTCTGCCGTCGACCGCGACCGCGACGTAATGCCCCGGCTCATAGTAGCCGAACATGATCCGCGAATGCCGCGTACCGTACACGTTATAGCCCTCGGTCGGTTTGCCTTCATGCACCAGCACCGGTCCGAACTGCCACGCGTGTACGATGTTCTCCTCTTTGGAAAGGATGAACTCGCTGCGGCGGACCGCTTTCATCGTGCCGTCCTCGTACAGGACCATGACGCCTTCATGCTTATCGTCGAGACCCTTGATCTTTTCGCGGTTGTGGATCACAAGCCCCTTGTTGAAGCTGCCGTTGATCGCCAGAACCGCGTGCTCGCGCGATGCGAAATCCTCCGCAAACTCGTGACCTGAGTTGAACGCGCCGTAGCCGAAGCCCGTGCGGAACGCGCTGATGTTGCGAAGCCAGATGTCCGCTACATAATAGACTTGGCAGAAATCCTCGTCCTCATACCGTTTGATCGCGATCCGGATCTCATCGGTCTGATAACTGTAATCCGCATCCGTGCCGGTGTCGTAGTTCGGGAACCGGTCGGTGCATACGTCGCCTTCGATCGGCGCGCGCGTGACAAGCGGTTCCGCACTCTTTTCGGGCGCGGGCGTTTCCGCTTCGCTGCCCGCGGACGCATCCGCCGCAACGTCGATCTGCTCTCCGTCGCCGGACGCGGCCGGTTCCGTGCCGGGCGTTTTGCACGACAGCACGGTCAGTACCGATAGGAAACTCAGTATCAGGCAAAGAATGCGCTTTTTTCGTTCCATGCGTATCCTCCGTTTTGAAACACTTTGGTTCGACACGCGTTTGTGTCGCACTTATCTTATCCAACCCGATCCCGGATTGCAAGCCATTCCGGTATCTTTTACACTTTCGCTACAGTTTGGACGCATTCCGTCAGCGGTCGGTTTCGCGCTTCTGCGCCGCTTTTTCCGCCTGTTTCTTCTTTCGCTTCTGAACCAGCTTCTTATACGCCGGAATGCGGTACAGGCGGTTTTGAATCGCGCGAAGCAGGACGCCTTCTTTACAGTAGCGCGCAGCGTTTCTCAAATGCGTTTTGAGCGCGCTGTCGCCGCCGCGTCTGATCAGTTCTTTGGTCTGTTCGCTCGGATTGCCCAAAAACTGCTCCAGCTCTTTCGACAGTCCCTCCGAAAGCGGCATGAGATCGGACTGGTCAAGACCCGAAATCGCAAGGATCTTCGAATTGTCCACGATCCGGTCGAACATGCGGTCATACTTGATCTGCCACGGACGGCCGATCGCGTTTTGGTATTTCCGAAGCGGCACGGGCTTGATTTTAAGACCGATCCGCTCGTGATACACTTCGATGACCTCCCGCCAGCTGTGGTGTTCCGACGTGGAAACGACGTACGTTTCGCCGAACGCCGCTTCGTTTAGGACCAGCGCCGCGATCATCTTTGCCACGTCGCCCGCCCACGACATCGTGGTCTGTTTGTCGAGCATCTCCCTTGCAAACAGCACGGGTTTGTTCGAAACCGCTTTGCCGATGAACTCCTTTGCTTCCATCGTGCCGAGCTGGAACCGTTCCTTCGAATAGGTGATCGCCGGACGGATGATCGTAAAGTTCTTCCGCCCGTCGCCGCGCAGAAGATTCTCCTGCCGCGCTTTGGTCAGCGCGTATTCGTCGGTCGCGAGGTACTCCGGGTCGTCGATCGTGTCAAGCAGGCGCGGGCTTTCCTCGGTCAGCGGCGTAAGACCCGCGTTTGCGAACACGCGATAGGAGGACAGAAACAGGTAGTGATCCGTACTGTCCAGAAACCGTCCGTACCGGTTTTGAAACGCGCCGGTGTTGTAGATCAGAAAGTCGACGATCGCATCGTAGTGCAGGCTCAGCTGCGCGTCCAAAAACGCGTTGTCCGCGCGCGCGTCGCCCTTCAGATAGGTGATTCCGGCTTCCGTCGATTCGTGCGCGGAGCGGCTCGTGACGTACACGTCGAAGCCGCGCGAAGCAAGCTCCGGCGCAAGGTAGGTGCCGATGGCGCCGGTGCCGCCGAGCAGAAGCACGCGTTTTTTTGAAGCGTTCGGTTCCATTATCGTTTCGTCCTGTTGAAGCTGCGAAGGTTCTTAAGCGCGGACTGCTCGTCCGCGACGTCGGTAAAGACCTCGAACACGACCGGCTTTTTGAAGCGGTCCGGGTTCGGGTCGCAGAACGCGTCGATCTGCGCGTCGAACGATTTTTTATCGCTCGCGGTCAGGTACGCAAAGCCCATCGATTCCGCCCACGCCTTTGCGCTGCCGAAGTGTCCCTTGGCGGCGATCAGGTCGTCGGTCTCGGCGCCCCACTGACGCTCCAGTCCGTTGTTTAAGCGGAACTCCACGCCGCGTCCGTTATTGATCAGAAGAATGCGCAGGTTGCGCCCGACGTGCCGGTTGCCCAGCGCGTTCATGTCGTAGAAGAACGCGAGATCGCCGAGCACGCAAAACGACAGCCGCTTTGGGTCCGCCTTGGACTGCCCGAGCGCGGTGGACAGCGCGCCGTCGATGCCGAACCCGCCGACGTTCGACGTGACGCGCACGCTCGGATCGAGCGCGAAGTAGTTCATGCTGCGAAGCGAGTTCAAAATGCCGAGATGCAGAAAACTGCCGTTCGGAATACGCTCGGACAGCTTCGACGCCGCATACAGGTTGGAAAGCGGGAGATTCGGGAGCTCGGCGCGCGCGGTCGATTCGCGGATCGCGCTGTAATAGACCGCGTCGCCCTTCACATCCTTCATCTGCCCGAAGAAGAAGCGCTCCGAGCAGAAGAACTGCTTTTCAACGCGCTCCGCGCCGTGGCGGTTATGGTACGCGCGGTCCTCCGAGATGCGCCACACGCGCCGCCCCTTGAACAGCCGGCTCGCGCTGTAATCGCCGCTGACCGAGCCCATGTCGATGACCAGATCGGGCAGATTATTCAGCTCGGCAAGGTCGCCCGCGACCGCGGACAGCACCCGGTTTGCGCCCGCGTAGTTTGCGGTATGATCGCAGAACACCGCCGCGTCGAGCGCGGTCACAAACGCGCTGATCGCTTCGGTCGTTTCGGGCGTGAACGGATTGTGCGCGCCGATGAACAGCGCGACCTTTTGATCCTTCAGCTCTTTTGCAAGCTCCGTTTTGGGGAAGTTCTCGGCGTCGTACACGTCGATCTTCTGCACGTCCGGCAGTTCCGGCGTATTGAACGCGTACAGATCCCCGACCGGCAGGTTGATGTGCACCGGACCGCCGCCCGGGCGCGTCGCGGTGTAGAGCGCTTCGTTGACCAGCTGCACGCACGCGGCGTAATCCTCATCGTCCTTGATCCTGGGAAGGATCGCCGCAAACCGCTTGACGTCGTTTTGCGAAACGGTGCGGTCGGTCATCTGCGGCAGCAGGTCGCCCGGCCGCGAGGTGTGATGCTGCGAGGTGATCGCGATCACCGGAAGATTTCGATAGAACGCTTCGGTCATGCCCGGAATGTAATCGCGCGACGCCGTTGCGCCGGTACACGACAGCGCGACCGGCTCGCCCGAAGAGAACGCGAGTCCGCATGCGAAGTACGCCGCGCCGCGCTCGTCGACCGCCGAATACACCTCGAAAAACCGGTCCTGCTGAACGGCGCGCGAGATCGGCACGTTGGTCGTGCCGGGCGAGACAACGATCTTGCGCACATTGTACTTTTTGAGCAGCGCAAGAACAATCTGCGCGTTTTTATCGTCGGTATACATAAAACTTCCTCTCCTTTGAGGTACGTGTTTGACTTTGACCGGTTCTTCCGCCTTTTCCGGCTCCGGTTCGGGTTCGGGTTCGACCGGCATGCCCTGCCGCTCGACAAACGCCGGCGCGGCTTCTTTGCCGGTGCAGTAGTTGAGATACCGGACCGATTCGGCGCGAAGCGTTTCAAGCCGCGCATCCGCCTCCGCCCAGTCGACCGGCTTTTTGATCCTTTCCGCAACGTCCGCGTATGAGTTCGTGTAATGCGATTCGAGCCCGAGCTTGTCCAGAAGCTCGGAAACGCGGTTGCCGGTTTCCCGATGCAGAACGGTCATGAACCGCTTGTGGTACAGCACCGAAAAGACCGTGCCGTGGAACGAATTGGTCACAACGTAGTCCGCATGAAGAACGTACCACAAAAACTCGCCCGGCGAGCAGGTGCGCTGATCCGCGATCTCAAGGTTCCCCTCGGTCGGATCGCCGCAGGCGTCGATGATCCGAAGCCCGGTTTCCTCGGAAAGCGCTTTTGCCGCGCGGTATGCCACCGGCTGCGCTTCGCCCGGCATGGTGTACGTCAGGATGAACGGACCGTCGGCAAGCGCCTCTTTCGGCAGGATCGGCTCATATGCGTCCGGCGTCAGCAGCAGCGTCGGATCAACGTCGATATGGAACGGCTGCTCACCGTTTGACGCGCGCATGACGGTAGACAGCCAGCGCTCCTCGCGCAGCGATACGCCGTCGAGCCGCTTCATAAGCGGACGCAGCTCTCGAATCGCTTCGGGCGCGTCGGCAAAGTGCGCGCCGATCGCGTAAGTCGCGCGCCTGGTTGCGTCCTTGCCGAAATCGAGAAAATACGCCGGATCGAGCTTGCCGTTGGTGAGCTTTGCGTTCCACAGCTGATCGCTGCCCGCAAGATACAGATCGCACTTCGGCGGCGCACTGCGCAGCGCGCGCAGCGTGCGATAGACGCGCGTCTCGTTCAGATGCGCGTTCTGGAACGCGCGAAACTTCTGCTCGCGCGGGCGCACCGCCTTGGCGTTCTTCCACGAGCGCACCGTCCACACGAATCCCCTGGCACCGTGATAGGTGCGCGTAAGCACGTTCCTTGCCGGCTGATGCAGCATCTTGTTGGCAACGTAGAACGGGTTCTTATACGCCGAATAGCGGTTCTGATGATACCACGGTCTGTAGTTGATGACCTGCACTTCGTTGCCGAGCTCAAAAAGCTTTGTCTGCAGCGCGTAGCACTGCAGCGCGGCGCCGCAGTTGAACGGAAAATGGAATGTGATGATTCCGACCTTCATATCCTCTGTCCTTTACTTATTTTACAATCCTGCGTTTGAGGGCACTGAGCCTGTCCGCGATCCGCCACAGCCGCATCACGCGCGCAAGGCGCTTTGCGCTGCGGGAACGAACCGCCGAAACGATCATGCGCGTAAGGCGCGGCGAATGCGACGTGTCCGCGCGGTCCGCGGCGTCCGTGACCTCGGGATAACGCAGCATCTCGGCGTACGCTTCCCGCTTTTCCTTGCGGGTCATTTCAGAACGGCTGATCTTGACGCTCGTGTTTTTGACCACCAGCAGAAGAATCGACTCCTGCACCGGCAGCAGGTCTTCACGCCCGTGCGCCTTTAGAAGTCCGCATCTGCGTCCGTATCCGTGGATCAGAAACCGGAACGTGTCCCTGCGGTACCCCTTCGACAGCGAAACGTCCATCTGCCGGTAGCGGTACAGGCTTTCCCCGACCGCCGCGACGCGCTGTACATACCCGAAGCAATCCGCGATAAAATTGCAGTCCTCCTCGTAGGAGATCGCGGGATCAAACCGCGTGCCGTGTTCGTTCAGCAGTTCCGTGCGGTACAGTTTCGCCCAGATCGAGATGCCGAACATGTGCGTGCGCGTCGAACCGTACACGCGAAGAATCTCCCCGATGCCGTCCCACACGTCCAGCGGCGCTTCGCAGGGCAGGCTCGTCTGCTCCCAGCCGTCTCTGAATCGCGTGAATCCGCATACGGCCATATCCGCGCCGCTTTCTTCGATCGCGTGCAGCAGTTTTTCCATGCATGTCGGTCTAAGCAGGTCGTCCGAATCGACGAACATCAGATACCGGCCTTTTGCGCGCTCGATGCCCGCGTTTCTTGCGCGGGAAACGCCGCTGTTCTTTTGATGCACGACGCGAATGCGCGCATCCCGTTTTGCCCACGCGTCTGAGATCGCGGAACTGCTGTCCGTTGCGCCGTCGTCGATCAGGATCGCTTCCCAGTCGGAAAACGTCTGCGCCGCAATCGATTCAATGCAGGCGTTCAGATACCGTTCCGCGTTATAGACCGGAACCACGACGGTGATGATCGGCTGCTCCATACCCCTTGCTCCCGTTATTTCTTCTTGATCGTGACCTTGGTATCGGTTTGCAGGTCATACTGCTCGTAGACCTCCTCCGGCGTTCCGATCATCTTGATCTCGCCGTGGTCGAGCCAGACCGCGTTTTTGCACAGCTCCAGCACCGGTCCCTTGGAGTGCGAAACGAACAGCAGCGTCGTCCCGCGGTCCAAAAGCTCCTGAATGCGCGCGCGGCATTTCTTCTGGAACGCCGCGTCGCCGACCGCCAGCACCTCGTCGACAATCAGGATGTCCGGCTCAACGATCGTCGCGACCGCGAACCCGAGGCGCGCGCGCATGCCGCTCGAATAGTTTTTGATCGGCAGATCCATGAAGTCCCACAGCTCCGCAAAGTCCACGATCTTTTCGTACTGCTCCTTCATGAATTTGCGGCTGCGTCCCAGCACTGCTCCGTTAATAAAGATGTTCTCCTGCGCGGTCAGATTCGAATCAAATCCCGCGCCGAGTTCGATCATCGGCGCGATGCTGCCCTTAACCTCGACCGACCCCTTGTACGGCGCAAGGATGCGGCAGATCAGCTTCAAAAGCGTGCTCTTGCCCGCGCCGTTAGAACCGATCAGCGCCCACGATTCGCCCTGGCGGATCGTAAGGTTGATATCCTTTAACGCGTAAAACTCCTTGAAACGGAGCTCGCGTTTCACGAGCTTCACAAAGTATTCCTTGAGATTGTCGAGCTTTTCGCCCGCAATGTTGAACCGGACGGATGCGTCCGTGATCTTGATGCAGACCTGACCTTTTCGGTCGATGCGTAATTCTTCCATACCGTTCCTCCCGTTTCAAATGTAGAGGATGAACTTGTTCTTGGTCGCGTTGAACGTCGCAAGCCCCACGAACAGCATCAGTACCGCGACCAGTCCGCCGCGCCACATCAGCGTCATGACCGGCACCTCAATCTCCGGTACATACCATTGCATAATAAAGTATCGGAACTGCTGAACATACATGTACATCGGGTTGAACCGGCGGATCAGCAGTCCGATGGGTTTCATCGTCCCGTCCGCATAGGTATGGCTTTCCAGCGAATAGAAAATCGGCGTCAGGTACATCCACGCGAGCGTGACGACACTCCAGATGTTTCTAACGTCGCGGAAGAAGACCGTGACCGCCGCAAGGAACAGCCCCAATCCGACGCAGAACACATACAGCTCCAGAACCGGGATGAAGCCCAAGAGGTTCATCCATTGGAACCTTACGCCGGAGAAGATCATTACGATCAGCAGCGCGCCGAACGACAGAACCAGGTTGACCATGCTGCTGGTGATCTTGGACAGCGTGAAAATATACTTCGGGACATAGGATTTTTTCAGCAACGACGCGCTCCCGACGACCGACGTCATCGCCTGCGTCGTTGATTCGCGCATGAACGAGAACAGAATGTTGCCGCAGATCAGATAGACCGGGAAGTTCTCGATCTTTCGTTTGAACATCTCGGTGAAGACGATCGACATGACGATCATGGTCAGCAGCGGGTTTAAGACGCTCCACAGATAGCCCAAAAAGCTTCTCCGGTATTTCAGCTTGAGGTCACGCTGGACGAGCAGCACCAGAAGATCCCAGTATTGACCGAACTTCCGGATCCGCTCCTTTGTCAGTCTCAAAAACTTCTTCATGTTCTTAAAATCATCTCCTTTATTGCTTGCGTGGTTCGTTCCGAACTGTTTGCGTCGCGCAGGGTGAAGAACCGGTCCACCCGCGCTTCGTACATCGAATCCATGCGGCAGCCGTGTTCGAGCACGTGCCGCAGCGCACGTGCCGCATCCTTCGCGGTCGTACCGATCGGTCCGAACCCGTCCCGATCGTAGTCAAAGTATCCCGTGGGCAGATGCCCTTTCCGATAGGCTTCCCGGTCGAACTGGTAATAGACGACCGGTTTTTTCAGGAACGCGACGTCCATATAGACGCTCGAAAAATCCGTGACGAGCGCCGCCGCATCCCCCAACAGCTTCGGAATCGACACCTCGTCCCATTTTTTCACCGCGATCCGCTCCGATCCCGACGTAAAGCAGGTCTCATAGCGCAAGACGTTTCGATGCACGCAGAACACCGCGCGCTTACCGGTTTCCGCTAACAGCGCGTCCAGCGCCGGATCGTTCAAAAACGCGTCCCAGCCGCGAAAGTATTCGCTGTCACGGAACGCCGCGTCCGTCTTGCAGTCTCGCTCGAGCCACATCCGCCACGTCGGCAGGATCAGCACCAGGTTTGGATCCGGCTTCGCTTCAAGCAGCGCGTCGAACCGGCAGAACCCCGTGTACTGCACAACGCCCGGTTCGTAGCCGAACGTGTCGCGGATAAACTCGTACTCCGGCTTCGCGGCGCAGCAGAACAGGCTGAGCTTCGCGTTTTCTGCGTGCAGAAACGGCAGATCGTCCTTCGTCACGCCGTGCTGCAAAAACACGCGCCGGTTCTTGAGCCAACCGAGCACGACCTCTAATAGATAGCAGACCGCGGCGTTCGGCTTGCCGCCCTTCTGACTCGAAATATTGACCTCGGCGGCAAGGTACAGTACCCAATGCCGGAGACTCCCGTATTCGACCGTCTCTCCGAGCGCCGCGACCGAAGCAAACGCGGGCGAGCGGCGCTTGATCGCGTATACCGCGTCGATCTCCGGATGGGTTGCTCTGAGGTGCCGAAACAGCGCGAACGCGTTGTCCTGCGCTTCCGTCGCATACTCGCACAGCAGCCACAGATGCTTCCGCCTTCGCCTGAGGATCGCCGCAGGCAAAAGCGCGAGCAGAAACAGCATGAAGTGCCCGACGTCTTTTAAGCGCACGCGCTTCAGTTTTTTGAACAGCGATTCCTTCATAGCCAGTACCGTTTGATCCCGTGCAGGGCGTACGCGCAGAAGCACCCGATCCGTTGGAAGAACCCGACCTTCAGATACCGGTAGGTGTTCCACGTCATCGAAGCCGACTTGCGCTTGTTGCCGGACTTCGAACCCTTTGACACACGGTAGCGCACCAGCGGCTCGTCGATCCCGACCGCTATGCTTCCCTCGCTCAGCACGCCGTACCAACAGATCAGGTCCTCGTGCAGATCGCTCCGCTCCATCGGATGCCGCAAAAAAAGGCCGCGCTCTAAAAGCACCGTGCTGGTAATCAGATCGTTGCCCCTTAAAAGCGACTTTGCCGTGACCGATTCGGGTACATGAAACCGCTTGCCCGTCAAAGCGCCGGTTTCGTCGATGCATTCCGCCGCCGTGTACACAAGCGCCGCACGCGTTTGCGCCGCCGCTGCAAGCTGGCGTTCGAGCTTGTCCGCTTCCCACAGATCGTCGCTGTCCAAAAACGCAAGCCATTGTGCGCCGGCTTCCTTTGCGCCGCGGTTTCGCGCGTTTGCCACGCCCGCGTTCTCCGAAAGCGTGATTACGCGCACCCGCGCGTCCTCCGTTTGAAGCCGTTCAAGGATCTCCGCCGTGCCGTCGTCGGACGCGTCGTTGATCACGAGCACTTCCAGATCGCGCACCGTTTGATTGAGCGCGGAACGCACGCTTTGTTCGACCGTCCGTTCGCACCGGTACGCGGGAACGATCACGCTGACTGTCGCGCTCATCGGACCGTCTCCTCTCCGCGCACCGCCGGCAGCGGCAGCTCTGAAAGGTTCTCGTATACGAGATCGCCGAACGCTTTCTTCCCTGCGTGCGTACACGCGCGCAGCAGCCGGATCGCCGGGTTGAACAGCTTTGTTTTTCGTACGGTTTTTCCCTGTTCGATCGCGATGCGTTCCATCAGCGCGGTCGTCGAGACCGGTTCGGGCTCCTGCGGAAAGAACACGCCGCAGCGCGGCTCTTCGAGATGCCCCCGGATCGCTTCGCACAGCGTTTCGATTGAAACGAGCGAACGGCGATTGGGAAAATCCGGAAGAAACGGCAGCTTCTTTGTCAGCGCTTCGAGCCGGTGATAATTGCCCTTCGCGCCTTTTCCGAACACCATCGGCGGGCGCAGGATCGTGACCGTGAACGTGTCGTCCGCAAGCGCCGCGATCACGCGCTCGGCGTCCAGCTTCGACCGCCCGTAGAGCGTGGTCGGCGCGGGCGCGGTATCCTTTGTGATCACGCCGGTCTCCATGCCGTACACGCTCATCGTGGAAAACAGAATGAACTGCTTTACCCCCGCGTCCTTTGCCCGCGCTGCGACGGCAAGCGCGAGGTCGCAGTTGACAGCGCTGTACAGCGGGAGCGTTTCGGCCGTTTCCTTCCGGTGCACGATCGCCGCCACATGCACGACGGCGTCTGCGCCGTGAAAGTCGTACTCCTCGGGCGTATGCCCTTTCATCGCAAGCGTTTCAACGGCATACCCGTCCGGGAACCGCTGTAAGTACTGTTCCAGATGCGTACCGATATAGCTGTTTTCACCCGTGATCAGGATCCGCTTCATTCGTTCTCTTTTTTGGTTCCGCTCGCCTGCTCGCCCTCAACGATGCCCTTGCCCGTGAGCACCGCAACGACCGTTTTCCAAAGACACTTTATATCCATGCCGAGCGTGACGTGCGCGGCGTATTCGCCGTCGAGCCGCGCTTTGTCCTCGATCGACAGCACGTCGCGCCCGTTCACCTGCGCCCAGCCGGTCAGTCCCGGACGCACGGCGTTCGCGCCGCAGCGCTCGCGCGCTTCCACAAGATCGTCCTGGTTCCACAGCGCGGGCCGCGGACCCACGATCGCCATTTTGCCCGTGAAGATCTGGAATAGCTGCGGCAGCTCGTCCAGACTCGTTTTCCGCAAAACCCGTCCCGCGCGCGTGATCCACTGCTCCGGGTCCTTCAGAAGATGCGTCGGCACGTCGTGCGGCGTATCGATACGCATCGTGCGAAACTTCATGATCCAAAACGTGCTCCGACGGATCCCGACACGCTTTTGCCGGAACAGCACCGGGCCTTTCGAATCCAGCTTCACCCAAAGGCTCAGCAGCAGCAAAATCGGCGAAAGCACCAAAATTGCCAGGCCCGACAGCACGAGATCAAAAAACCGTTTCCCAAATGACCGATACATACGCGCTCCGATGTTTGCGCGGCGCTCGATGAACAGCGTTATTTCGTGTACAGGCTGCACCGCGGCTATAATACCATAACGGTATCATAGCACAGACAGGGCGAAAAAGCAACCGCGCCGGGTTTGCGCTGTGTTAAAATAATAAGAACATTTTCCCTGTTCGGGCGCATTTCCTCTTGACAAAGCCCCTGTCTTCGCGGTATCGTATACAAGGACAAAAACCGAATATCGTCACGGATGATGGGCCCGGGAGAGGTCGTAAAACGGCGCCGAAGGGGAACTGCAAAAACTCTCAGGCAGAAGGATCGGACCCGGACGTGGCTCCGGAAAGGAAAGGGGTACACCCTTTACGCCGTCGGTGCAACCGCCGTGGTCTCGGCGGGAATCTCTCAGGCAAAAAACGGAGGCGCAGGGTACAGGTGTACTTTGCGCTTTTTCATTTTTCTGCGGCGGGTCGCCGCATACGTTCATATTTCAAAAGGAGGATTCTCATGAGCGAACTCAAACGTACCCTACTGTACGACGCCCACATCAAGGCCGGCGCGACGATGGTCGACTTCGGCGGGTGGGAAATGCCGATCCAGTATCCCGAAGGCATCATTGCGGAGCATCTGTACACCAGAAGCTGCTGCGGCCTTTTCGACGTGTCCCATATGGGCCGTCTCATCATCGAAGGACCGGAGCGTCTCGCGTTTTTACAGCACGTGCTTTCGAGCAACGCGTCCCTGCTTGCCGTCAACCAGGCGCAGTACTGCATCATCCCCGCCGAGGACGGCAGCGCGGTCGACGACGCATACCTCTATCGGTTCGAGGAGGATCGGTTCCTGCTCGTCGTCAATGCGTCGAACACCGATAAGGACCTTGCGTGGTTCGAGCCGATCGTAAAGAACTATGACTGCACGATCCGAAACATCACGTCGGAGACCGTTTCCATCGCGGTGCAGGGTCCCAAGAGCGAAGAGATCCTGAAGACCCTCGCGGGCGTCGACGAGGTCACCAAGCCCGCCCGCAACAACCTTTCTACGCTGATGATGGAAGGGCACGAGATCCTCGTTTCCAGAACCGGCTACACGGCGGAGCCCATCGGCTACGAGCTGTTCATCAAAAATGAAGACGCATTGTGGGCATGGAACCGTTTGATCGAGCTCGGCGGCAAACCCGCGGGCCTCGGCGCACGCGATACGCTCCGCATGGAAGGCATGCTCCCGCTGTACGGCGACGAGATGGGCGTCGATGAAGAGGGCAAGCCGATGCCGATCTTCGCGCTCGCGCTTGCGAAGTTTGCGGTCTCGTTCGACGAGGCGAAGGGCGACTTCGTGGGGAAGGAAGCGCTGAAAAAGCAGGCGGCGGCGCAGGCGTGCTTCAAGGCAAAGGATTACAATCCCGAAGCGATGGCGACGCTTTCGAGACGCGTCCGTCCGATCGCGCTTTTGGATCGCGGCGTTATCCGTCACGGCATGGAAGTGTACAGAGACGGCGAGATGATCGGCTGGGTCACCAGCGGCACGATGATTCCGTACTTCGTCACCGAGGGCGAAGGCGAAAACGTCCGTCTTACGGAGCAGACCGGCAAGCGTGCGATCGGCATCTGCTATATCAGGTCCGACGTTCCGGTGAACGGCGAAGTCGAAGTCGACGTGCGCGGCAAGCGGCTGAAGGCAACGATCCCCTCGAAGCATATCATCAACAACGTACCGCCCTATGTGGTGCCGGTGCTTGCAAAATAAGAACCATTCCGTAAAAACAATATTTTCAGGAGGAAACATACCATGACGATCAAACCCGATTTACAGTACAGCAAGGACCACGAGTGGGTCAAAGAAGAAGACAGACTCTGCGTGATCGGCATCTCCGATTTTGCGCAGGACGCGCTCGGCGATCTCGTGTTTGTGAACCTGCCCGAAGTCGGCGACGCGGTCACCGCGGGCGAAGCGTTCGGCGACGTGGAATCCGTCAAAGCCGTTTCCGATCTCCTCTCCCCGGTCTCCGGCACCGTTGCCGAGATCAATGAGGAGCTCCTCGACGCGCCGGAGCTTTTGAACAACGATCCGTACGGCGCGTGGATCATTAAGGTCACCGACGTCACCGCGACCGAGGAGCTCCTCGACGCGGCGGCGTACGAAGCGTTTTGCGCGGAGGCGTAAAGCATGGGCAGTTACGTTCCTTCCACCGAGGAACAGCGCAGGGAAATGCTCGAAACGATCGGGCTGAAGTCCTATCGCGACCTCTATCGCGACGTGCCTGAAAGCATGATCTTAAACCGCCCGCTCGACCTTGAAGAGGGCAAGAGCGAGTCGGAAGTGCGCCGCGCGATGGAAAAACTCGCGGCGAAGAACACGGTCTTTACAACCGTGCTTCGCGGCGCGGGCGCGTACGATCATTACATTCCTTCGATCGTGAAGTATATCCCCGCTAAGGAAGAGTTCCTCACCGCATACACGCCCTATCAGGCGGAAATTTCTCAGGGCGTTCTCCAATCGATCTTCGAGTATCAGACGATGATCGCGGAGCTTACCGGTATGGACGCGAGCAACGCGTCCGTGTACGACGGCGCGACCGCCGCAGCGGAAGCCGCCGCCATGTGCCGTGACCGCAAGCGCCGCGTGACGCTGATTTCGGCGACCGCGCATCCGGACGTGATCAACACCGTCCGCACCTACTGCTACGGCACCAACGATGAGCTCGTCGTCGTTCCGATGAAGGACGGCAGAACCGACGCAGACGCGCTGAAGGCGCTTTTGAACGACGGCGTCGCTTCGTTCTATCTGCAGCAGCCGAACTTCTTCGGGCTCTTCGAAGACGCAGAAGCGCTCGGACAGCTCGTACATGAGGCGGGCGCGATGTTTGTGATGGGCGTGAACCCGATCGCGCAGGCGATCATGAAAACGCCGCGCGACTGCGGTGCGGACGTCGCTGTGGGCGAAGGTCAGCCGCTGGGCATGCCGATCGCGTTCGGCGGTCCGTACCTCGGCTTTATGGCGACCACGCAGAAGAACATCCGCAGGCTCCCGGGCAGGATCGTCGGCGAAACCACCGATCACGACGGCAACCGCGCGTACGTGCTGTCGCTGCAGGCGCGCGAACAG
>CAJOKM010000010.1 GCA_905235205.1 uncultured Clostridia bacterium
GTCCCGACCCCGGCGCCGACCGCGACGCCTACGCCGCTTCCCGTGACGGAACAGACGCCGCTCCCGACCGCAGCACCGACGCCCGCGCCCGAACCTGGCGCGCAGACGCCGCCGCGCCGCACCGTGCTGATTCTCTCGCTGTCTGCCGCGCTGCTTCTGCTGTTTGCGGCCGTAATCGCGCTCGTTCTGCTGAAACGGCGCAGAAACCGCAGCTGAGTGTTTGAAAGGAAAAGGATCTCCCGCCCCCGGGAGATCCTTTGTTTTTCCCTGTTTATCCCTCTTTCGCGTCGGTCAGGATCCAGCCGAGCGAAACCGGCGCGGTAAACGGCGTGCCGCAGAACACGCACACCCTTGCGCCCGCGGCGGGCAGCGCCGCGCCGCAGTTCGGGCAGTTGAAGCCTACGACCTCGCTGTCCGGATCATCGGCGTACCCCGCGACGTACCGGAGCACCAGTCTGCGCTCGTTCTGCTGATCCGACGTATCCGTAAATCCCACCGCCGCCTGGCAGGTGAGCATCTTTTTGCGCGTCGAGCCGTCGTAGCCCGAAAGCGAAACCCGATGCACCGTGATTCCGTCCTTGACCGCAACGGGCAGCGCGTCCGAAAACGCCTCGCGGAACGTCTCCGACGCGTCGGAACCGAACAGGACCTTGCCCTGCCGTCCGCTGTCGTAGTACGTTTTCGCGTCGCGCCGCACGCGCTGAAAAAACAGCTTCGCGTTGAAGTCCGGAAAATCCCTGAGAATCTTTTCCATCAGCACCGATTCGAGCGACGAGAGCGAACGCGGCTTTGGGGGTTCCTTGTCCGCGGCGATCGCCTCATTGAGCGCGCTTGCGATCGTTTCCACCGAACCGCGCAGCCTCCGGGTCGCGCGGACCACGATCACTACGCCCGCCGTAAACGCGCCCGCGCCGAAAAGCGCGATCAGCGCGATCTTCCACCATTCCATACCTGCCTCCGCTGAGAAAAGGAGCCGGATATATCGACTCTCGTTTTGTGTTTACTTACCTTCAATCGCAAGTCTGACGACCTCGTAGCCGCCGTTATAGACCTGCGCGGCGTTGAGCTCCTTGATGCGCTCAGAAAGCTGCTTAATGATCGCGCGGTCGTTGATCAGCGTATCGATCATGTCGCACAGCGCCGCCGCCGTTTCGCACTCGTAGGTAGCATCGCCCATCTCGCGCGCGTAGAGCGCGCCGTATACCTCGTGTCCGCCGATGTGCCGCATCATGAGCTTCGGCACCGGATAGAACGCAAGCTCCGAGGGCTTTGTGATGAGCACGTCGCACTTGCGCATCAGAAGGTTTGTCGAATACACCGCCTCAAAGATGTCCTTGTGGCAGAACGCGACGATCCCGCCGTCCGACTCGCCGTCGAGCGCCGAAGACCAGTCGGAAAGCCCCTTGTAGTCGTTAAAGAACGTGCGGCAGTCCTTGGTCAGCTCGGGCAGCTTCTTTTGAAACACGTCCCACATGGCGAGATGGTCGCCGAAGTTGATCCAAAGCTCCGCCTGTTTCGCCTTGACGTACGGCAGCAGATGCTTCGCCATCGCAAGGTACAGATCGCCGCCCGCGCCCGCGCCGCCGACCGTCATCAAAAACCGCACCGGCGCGCCGTCCCGGCTTCTTGCGATGCGCAGGTCGCAGTCGTGATCGATATTCGTGACCAGCTCGTGGTCGATGTAGTGCCCGACCAGCTTCAGCGCGTCGTCGGACATCGGCTTTAGCGGATGCTTCGCAAAGCCATTGAGCTTCTTATACCCGAGATACCCGAACGGCGTCTGCACCGTATGGATCGCGCCTTCACTTAGGTGCAGACCCATCGGCCAGTTGTCCGGGATCGCGTTGACCACGTGGCTTAGTCCCGCGTGCACCGCGCCCTGAGAGGGCCACACGTGCGTGCCGACGTACGGAACGTCCTTCTTTAAATCCCCGTAGAGCGGAACCAAAAGCTCGGCGTTTTTCTGGTCCGTCGCGTTATAGGTGATCTTGCGGAAGCCCTCGCTGTTCATCGGCTCCCACACGAGCTTGTTGAACAGTCCGATCTTCTGCGAAAGCTTGCTGCCCATCGAGTACAGATCGTTCTGGCTTCGGATCATCTTACTGCCGGTCGCGTCGAACGACGCAAGATCCATCCATACGGGCTTGCGTCCGAGCGCCTGCGCGCAGGACGCGATCGCCATCGCGATGCGGTAATGTCCGAACCCCATGCGGATATTGCCGACGATCAGCGCGTCGTCCGGCAGAACGAGCGGCGCATCCGCATGCACGAGGTTCAAAATCCCGATCTCCTTGATCTGTTCGATGGGCTGTAAGCCCAGATGATACGTTTTTTGCGTATCGTCGCCGAACTTCTTCAGAAACTTCGCCTTGCTCTTTTCGGCTTTCCTGACGGTTTTTTGGTCGATCGGATTGCCGAAGATGACGGATGTTTTGTCCATATCAACCTCGTTATTCGGGAAGGTTTTCCTTCGCGTGCGCGTCCTCAATGACCTTCATGACCTTCTTTTCCTTATAGAAGGCAAGGATCAGCGCGCCGAGCGTGCAGAATACCACCGCCACGATCGCAACGATCCGAAGCCCGAACTCGGACGCGGTCAGATCGTTGCTCTTGAGGTCCTGCGCCGTGCCGAGGATCGCAAGCGACGTGAACACCAGCGCCGCGACGGACTGGCCCAGCTTCATTGCGAACGTGCGCGCCGCAAAGAACATGCCCTCGCGCTTTTCGCCGGTCACGATCGCGTCCTCCTCCGCAACGTCGGCGACGATCGCCTGCGGAATGATGCCTAAAAGCGCCATCGGGAACGCGCAGATCACCACGATCAGAATGCCCGGAAGCATGCCCGTAAGACCCGGAATCACGCCGATCAGCGCGGTCACGACGTACGCAAGCGCAAGGCCCAAAAAGCCCGTGATGACAAGCTTTTTCTTGCCGAACTTTTTAACGAGCTTGGACACGATCGGATAGAAGCACGCCGAGAGCACCGTCATGCCGCCGAGGAAATACATCGCCCAGGATTCATCGAGCTTCATGGAGACCTTGACGAAGAACGGAAGTCCGGTCTGGAACAGGGTCAGCGCGACGAAATACGCGATGTCGGACGCGGAAAACTTCAAAAACTCCTTGTTCTTGAAGGTCTTCGAAAGGCTCTTAAACGTGTTCGTTTCGCTCGGAACGGCGTCGACGAACTCCTTCTCCTTCAGCTTGAACGTCGGGATCAGCATGCACACCAGCGCGAGCGCCGCCAGCACGATGAAGCAGATGCGGTAGCTCCACGGGAAGCTTGCGCCGATCGTGCTGCGCAGCATCGGCGCAAGAACGAACGGAACGTAGCTTAGAAGCGTACCGAAGAAGAACGTCAGCGAAATCGCGGTCGAGATGTACATACGGTCTTCCTGCGTTTTGCCGAACTCCGAAATCAGCGCGTTGTACGGCGTGCAGTACATCGTCATAAACAGATAGAAGAGGATCAAAAACCCGAGGACCCACACGATATTGATCGTGCTGATCGCTTCGACCGGCGCGCAGAACACGAGCACCGCGATCACCGCGAACGGGATCGCCGCTTTTCTCATGAACGGGATACGGCGGCCGTTGGGATTCTTGCTGCGGTCGGAGAGCGACGCGATCAGCGGATCGGTGACGGCGTCGAAGATGCGGCAGATGAACGAGATCAGACCCAGGATGGTCAGAACGCCGAAGATGATGAGTCCCGTCGGCAGATAGAACGGCGCGCCGCTCGCGACGTCGGTGGACGTCGGCAGATAGAACGTGACCAGCCATGCGTTGATGAGACCACCGAGAATCGACCAGCCGAGCTGTCCGATCGCGAAGATCCACATCTCTTTCTTGGTAAGTCTTCTGGTTTTCATGCTGTGTGTTACCCCCTTGATTCTCCTGATACCCCTTTCCGCGCGCGGAAAGATCGCTTGGTATCAGTATAAACTATTTCCCGGTAAAAACAAAGTGTTTTTTCGATCCTATGAAAAAACTCCGGCGATTGCCGGAGTGAAATGCTTTTATTTCTGCTTGACTTTTCGCCACAGGCGGATGCTCACGCTCGGCGAGATCCACCGTACCGGAAGCTTCAGCCGTTCCTTTATGGGCAGATCGCGCGCGAACACCAGCGGCAGGATGCGCGCGTTGACGCGTTTGCGCATGGCTTTTCTCAGCGCGGGATCGTGCGTTTCGATGCCGACGGCAAGGTTCGAGAGCGCGGATTTGACATGCCCGAGCTCCGCAGCGTGGTACAGTCCCTTGTCAAACCGCGCGGCGAGCGCCGCGATCCGTTCGCGCGCCGTATACTCGCTCGCGCGTTTTTCGTCATAGGTGCGCAAAGCGCTCGTTTCGCGGTACAGATAATGATAGAGCGGCACGCCGGAGTAGTACGCTCCATATCCTTCGGAGAACACCTGCGCGCATAAAAGAAGGTCCTCGCAGATCGCGATCGACGGATCGAGCCGGAGCCGCGTGTTTCGGAAGATCTCCGCGCGGAACAGTTTGTTCCACAGATACCCGTCGTAGCTTTTGCCGAGATCGACGGCATGCAAAAACGCCTCGCGCGGCGATAAAAGCCCGATCCCCTCCGCACCGCCTTCCGTGCGTCCGTAGGGATGATCGTGCACGAACCACCCCGAGATGCTGACGCCGATTTCGGGATGCTCGAAAAACGGGTTCAAAAGCCCTTCGACGTAATCCGGCTCCACCCAATCGTCCGAATCGACAAACCCGATAAAGTCGCCCGTCGCCGCGTCGATCCCGTTGTTACGCGCGGCGGACACGCCGCCGTTCGGCTTATGAATGACCCGCACCCGTCCGTCGCGCGCCGCGTACGCGTCGCAGATGGCCGGACAGCCGTCGTCGCTGCCGTCGTCCACGAGGATGATCTCGATCGCGCGGTGCGTCTGAATGAGCAGGCTGTCGAGACAGGTATGTAGATACGCCTCGGTGCGATACACCGGCACGATGATGCTGACCCGTGCCGACGCTCTGTCCTGTACCGTTTGTTCCATCGTCCGCTCTCTTTCCGTATGTTTGTTTCAGTATATCAGCGTCGCCGCCGTTTTTCAAGCCGCATACGCCCGAAACGCCCGATTCGGGGCACATTCTACCGGCGGTAGAATGCGTTTTGTATACTCTATCCCAAAGGACCGGACCGGTAGCGCCGGTTTTACAGAGGGTAGATTGAACTTGCCGGTTTGCGTGCGTATACTAAGCTCGAACCGAATCGGCGTACAGACGCGCGCCGAATCCATTTGGGAGGTGACAATCATGCATTTTGTTGTAGCAACCGATACGTCCGGCAATCTGCCGACGCGTGTCGCCGAAGCGAACGATCTGAAACGGATCCCGTTTGCATACTTCGTCGAGGGCGAGCGGTTCACCTGTCTCGACACCGACGCGTTTGAGGGCGACGCGTTCTACGCGCGTTTAAAGAATACCGCGGTCACCACGACCCAGATCAACCCGAGCGAATACGCGGACTTTTTCGAGCCGTTCTTACAGGACGGCAAGGACGTCGTATATGTAAGCATGTCGTCGGGCATCAGCGGCTCGTGCCAGTCGGCGACCATCGGCGCCGAACTGCTCAAGGAAAAATACCCCGACCGCACGGTCGAGATCGTCGATACGCTCGGCGCGTCGCTCGGGGAAGGTCTTGTAGCAATCCGGGCGGCGGCGCTGCGCGACGCGGGCGTCGGAACGCAGGATGCAGCAAAGCGGCTCCGCGCGCTGTCGGACCGCATGTTCAACGTGTTCACGGTCAACGACCTGATGTTTCTGCGCCGCGGCGGGAGACTTTCGAACCTGTCCGCGATTGTCGGCACGGTGCTCGGGATCAAGCCGATCCTAAAGGGCGGCGTAGACGGTCGCATCTCCGCGTTTGCCGAGGTGCAGGGACGCAGGCGCTCGATCAAGGCGCTCGCCGCGCAGTATGAGCGGCACGTAGTGAACGCGTCCGAGCAGACCGTCGGCGTCGCGCACGCGGCCTGCCGCGAGGACGCGGCGCTTTTGATCAAGCTGATCAAGGAAAGCAGCTGCCCGCCCAGGGACATCCTGCTCGTCGATTACGAGCCGGTCACCGGCTCGCACGTCGGTCCGGGCGCGCTCGCGCTGTTTTTCGAAAGCGCCGACGGTATCCGCGCCATCGACGGGCTCGACTGGACCGGCGAAAAACAGCCGCATCCCGTCAACGCGCCGAAGATCCGCTCCGTCAGGGCGATCCACGGAGCGTAACAAACAGAAATTCTAAAAAAGATCGGTCTCTTAAGGCGATACCGATAAGGAAAGTTTTCTTGTGAGGTTTCGGAGCAGTCAGATCGGCTGCTCCGTTTCCATTCGTCAATGCGTTTGCGTCGGATTAACCAGCATTGAATTTTACCGACATTCCTGCAAAATCCGTTCGTAAGGGAGCGCCCTTAACAGCCCCTTTTTATGGTCAATTTACGGTGCGGGAACGAATTTCGCAGTCGTTTTCTCCATGTCGATCGAGCGATCGATCAGCTCCGTATCGACCACGCACCAGCCGAGGTAGCCGTCCACGGCGATCACATGGCAAATCACACCCTGCGGATAAAACCCGGTATTTCCTTCTTGTGCATACCCGTACAGCAGATATTCTCCATCCGAGATCGGTACTGCCTCTGAAATATGCGCCCACGCCACCCAATCCGTCGGCCACATCGGTACTTGTCCGGGCAGAAGCTCCGGCACTTCCTCGTCTATGTACATCCGATCCGGCACAAAGTTCGGTCGATTGACTGTACAGCGGAAAAAGCCGTCTAACTCCTCCTGCGTCACAAAGGCAAGATGATAACGCTCATCATAAGTTTCGCCTTCTCCGCGAAGATAGGGCGGAAACGCATCACCGTAATTGATGTACAGTGCGTCCAGAATCCTGCGCTGGCAAAGCGGCTCCCAGTCGTCCGAATAATTCTTTGCATAATCGCTTTGAAAATCCTCGTACAGATAGCCGATCAGCATGATGTCTGCGAAGGATTCCAGAAGGTTCTCCTCCTGCGTCATGACGGATGTTTCCGAAGCCGGATAGCAAAACACATAGTGTGTTGCGTAATCATATCTGCACAGGCAGATCGCACGCGTTTTCCCCTCCGTATCAATGTAGTGAATATAGATATGGGTTTCGGGTTCTTCCCCATCGCTCTCGGCATGAATCTCCGATACGCTCAAGGAGTCCAATCCTGTCGTTCCCGGAAGCGCCTGATACAGAATCACCTCGTCTTCCCGATTCAGCTCCTCAATACATATTCCAAGCCCGTTTTCCGTACGTCCGTAATACAGATTTACCCGCTCGCCCGTATACAAAAGCGCGGCTTCCCTTTCATCCTTCGCGGTCGGTGCGGGCGTTTTCGCCGCAGGTTCCCCGAAGAACTTGCAGGCCGCCAGCATACACAGGACGATCACGATGCAAATCATGTAAAAACGTTTCATGTTGCCCACCTCCTGCGTTCAATATAGCACTTGGATGCGTCAAAGAAGTGTGTAAAATGTAAAAAAGAGGACGGAAACCACGTATGATATATTTACTTCCTTATCGGTGTCCTGCATCATCCGGTTCTTTCTTATCTGTTCAGTTGTTTTCTCCGCTCCTTCCACGACGGCATGTACGCGTCCAGGATCGCCTTGAATTCCGGACCGTGCCCGTGCACGCGAAGGTGCGCCAGCTCGTGCAGGATCACGTATTCGAGGCACGGGAGCGGGTATTTTACAAGCTGCAGGTTCAGCGTGATCCTGCCCGTCGCGGTGTTGCAGCTGCCCCAGCGTGACGTCATGTCGCGCACCGTCCACGCGCTCGGTTGAAGTCCCGTCTTTTGGGACCACAGCGGCAGCGCGTGCCCGATCTCGGTTTTCAGCCGGTCGCGGTACCAGTCGTTTAACAGCGCTTCGCGGCGGTCTTTGTCCGCGTCCGTTTTCAGCGAGAGCACGACGCACCCGTCTTCGAGCGAGACGCCGTTCTTTTTTTGATGCGCCCTTACGATAAGCGGATAGACCGTTCCGAACAGCCGCACCGTTTCACCGGTTTCGAAGCGCTTCGGTTCGTTTGCGTATTTTTGACGGATCGCGCTCTGATGCGTCCGGATCCAGTCTGCGCGTTCCGAAAGAAAGCTCAAAACCAGCGCTTCGGGAAACAGCCGCGGCGCCGTCACGCGCACCGCGCCGTCGGGCGGCAGCACGGTCACGCGCACGGTTTTCACGCGCTTTCGGATCAGCGTCGCTTCGATCCCCTTAACCCGGATCGTCTTTTCGGCGTCCATCTTACGAGGCCGCGCGTTTGCGCCGAAACAGGCGTTCGAGCGCGCGCACTGCGTAAACGAGCAGTCCCAGGATCAGGAAGGCGTAGTAGGTCAAAAACCGCCAGATCAGCATTGCCCAGAAGAGTCCGGACGTGTCGAGCTGGTTGAACAGGAGATAGAACGAGCCTTCCGCCGCGCCGGCGTTGCCGGGCGTGGGGATGATGGTGACCGAGAAATAGACGTACACGCACATGGACAGCGACTGGATAAACCCGAGCTGTCCGCCGAACATCTTGACCACAAAGTACGGAATGGAGCAGATCGCCGCCTGATACAGCACCGAAAACACGAACAGCGCGACCAGAAGGATCGGACTCTTTGCGATGGTTTTCAGGCTGTCGGAGTAGCGCAGCAGCGCGTTTTCGGCTTTCTCCGCCGTGCGCGCAGGATTCTTGATAAGCCGCAGCTTTGCGCCGATCTTCACGAAGAACCCGACGATCTTTGCCGACGACGCAGGCGAGATCGCGGAAAGCACGATCATGATCGGCACGAGCATGTAAGCGACCAGTCCGACGTACGCGGCGATCCGGATCGCGACCGAATCGACTGCGCCGTTGTTGAACAGAAACACCGGAATCGCGATCAGGACAAACCCGAACTGCATCGTCACAAACGACGCGAGCGGCATCGCCGACGTCGCGCCCTGCGAATAACCCTTTGCGTGCAGGTTCCAGATCTGGAACGGCTGCCCGCCCGCGCCCGAAGGCGTGATGTAATCGTAATACTTGCCGAGGATCGTCGTTTCAAGCGCAGCGCGCGGCAAAACGCGCTCGCCGAGCCGGTGCATCATCAGCAGAAACTTGGTCGTCTCCGCCGCGATCGCAAGCGCAAGACACCCGATTG
Organism: uncultured Clostridia bacterium; assembly: GCA_905235205.1. Lineage (GTDB taxonomy): Bacteria > Bacillota > Clostridia > Christensenellales > CAG-138 > UBA3792. The sequence goes on from CAJOKM010000010.1 coordinate 9,156, forward strand.
CGCACAGCAGGAACAGAAGGTTCTTTCCGGAAAACGGCGCGCTGGTGATCGGCGGCGCGTCCTTTGAAAAATCGTTGCGCGCAGTAAAGAACAGCACGAGCGCGTTGAGTATGACAAACGCGATCGCGCCGACGATCCGCAGGATCTTTTTGCGCTTTGCTTTCTCGGGATTCGGTTGTTCCTCCGTCTCGATCGGGTCGAGCCGTTCCGTCTTCTCTTCCAAACGCGGCGTTCCTTTCTTTTTGCACGGCAAACAGATAACGTGATTATAGCATAACCGTCGCTTCGAATCAAGCGCGGCGAATCTGTGCGCGTGCCGCGGATCTGAAAAAAATTTTTTCGGCATCCGGACAAAACTATGCTATACTGCATATATACATGCCGCGACCCGCGGCAAATCTTCGAAAACGGAGGCTGACAATGAACGGAGATTTTACGCTTTACACCCCCACAAAGGTCGTGTTCGGGCACGACGCGGAGCTGCAGGCGGGCGCGCTCATCCGCGCGGCGGGCGGCACGCGGGTTTTGATCCACTACGGCGGACAGAGCGCGGTGCGCTCCGGACTGCTTTCCCGCGTCGAGGCGGCGCTGGACGCTGCCGGGCTTTTCCATGTCTCGCTCGGTGGCGTGGTGCCGAATCCGCGGCTCGAAAAAGTCTATGAGGGCGTCGCGCTCTGCAAGCAGCACGGCGTGGACTTCCTGCTTGCGGTCGGCGGCGGCAGCGTGATCGACTCCGCCAAGGCGATCGCCTACGCGCTTGCGGAGCCAGAATACGACGTGAAGGACCTCTATGAGCATACCAGAACGCCCAAGGCATGCTTCCCGCTCGGCGTGGTGCTGACCATCGCCGCGTCCGGCAGCGAGATGAGCGACAGCAGCGTCATTTCCTATGAAGATAAAAAGCGCGGCTGCAACTCCGATCTGTGCCGCCCGAAGTTTGCGATCATGAACCCGGCGCTAACTGCGACGCTGCCGGCGTATCAGACCGAGGCGGGCTGCACGGATATCCTGATGCACACGCTGGAGCGCTACTTTGTCAACGGCAGCCGCATGGAGCTCACCGACGCGATCGCCGAGGGGCTTTTGCGCACGGTCATGCATTACGCGCTCGTGCTGCGCGACGAACCCGAAAACTACGCGGCGCGCGCGGAGATCATGTGGGCGGGTTCGCTTTCGCATAACGGTCTGACCGGCTGCGGCAACGACGCGGGCGACTGGTCGTGTCACCGGCTCGAGCATGAGCTCGGCGCAATGTACGACGTGACGCACGGCGCGGGGCTTGCCGCCGTTTGGGGCAGCTGGGCGCGGTACGTACTGAAAAACTGTCTTCCCCGCTTTAAGCGCTTTGCCGAAACCGTCATGCAGGTCGCGCCCGGCGCGACCGACGAGGAGACGGCGGAAAACGGCATTGCCGCGCTGGAAGCGTTCTTCCGTTCGATCGGCATGCCGACAAACCTCAAGGAGCTCGGCGTTTCGCCCTCGGAAGAAGACATCCGTCTTCTTGCGCACAACTGCGCGATCGCCGTCGGCGGCAGGATCGGCAGCGCAATGGTGCTGCGCGAGGCGGATATGGCGAACATCTACCGCATGGCGCTGAATTGATTCCAAAAAAGCATCGTCCCCGGGTCGCCCCGGGGACGTTTTTTTAGTCTGCAAGGATCGCCTTGATTTCACCGAGCGTTTTCACAAACCGGATGCGGGAGAGCGCTTCCTCCGACGCAAGGCCCGTTTCGACCGCGTGTATTAGCTGCGTCTTCAAGCCGGTATAATACCCGTCCAGGTCAAAAAGCATGCACGGCGCGTCAAGGTGTCCGAGCACGACCTTGGACATGACCTCCGTGATCTCCTCGAGCGTGCCGAACCCGCCCGCAAACGCGAGGAACGCGTCGCCGAGCGCGATCATCTTCGCCTTGCGCGAGGACATATCCTTTGTGACGATCAGCTCGGTCAGCCTGTCGTAGGCGCGTCCCTCGTCGATGAAGAATCGCGGCATGACGCCGATCACGCGCCCGCCCGTATGGATAACGCTGTCCGCGAGCGCGCGCATCAGTCCGGACCGCGCGCCGCCGTACACGAGCGTGTGTCCCTGTTTCCCGATCCACGCGCCGAGCTCTTCGACCGCTTCTTTTAGACGCGGATCGTTTCCGGGATTGGACCCCAGATAGACCGTAATGCGCATTGCGTTTTCCTTTCTTAAACGACCACTTCGTACGCGTCCGCGTCGGACACATAGCGATCGAGCGCGTGCGGATCGAAAATCCCGCGGTCGGTGACCACGCCCGTCACGAGCTCCGGCGGCGTCACGTCGAACGCCGGATAATACCCTTTCACGCCGTCGCGCGCGGTTTTTTGCCCCATCGCCTGCAACACAAAGTCGGGATTGCGCAGTTCGATTCTCACGTCCTTCGCCGAGGCATGCATCCGGTCCGGCGCGCCGGTCACGTAGTACGGAACGCCGAGATGCTTTGCGGCGATCGCGATCTGGAACGTGCCGACCTTATTGATCACGCTGCCGTCCATGCAGATCGCGTCGGCAGCGGAGGTGAATACGTCCACGCCCTCGTTCTGCATCACGAACGCCGGCATGTTGTCGGTGATGACCGTCACGTCGAACCCCATTTCGTAACAGACCGTCGCGGTCAGCCGCGCGCCCTGAAAATACGGCCGCGTTTCCGGACAGAAGATGCGAAGCCGCTTGCCCCTTGCCTTCGCTTCCTTGAGCATCATGCCGACGATCGTTTCCGCAAAGCACTGCGTCAGGATCGTGCCGTTTTCGGGAAAGCGGTCGACAAGGTACGTCGCGATCTTCTCAATCTTTTGGTAACGCGCGTTGTTCACCTCGATCGCGCGGCGCTTGATCGTCTCCGAAACCGGCGCGCCGCCTGCCCACGCTTTCTCCGCCGCGTCCAGCATCATCCCGCAGATCTGCTCCATCCGCTTTGCGGTCGTCGGACGCGCGTGGGAGATGCAGTTTGCCGCTTCCGTCAGAAACACGCGCTGCTCCGCTTCGCTTTTTCGGCGGCATTCGTGCGCCGCAAGCGCCATGCCCATCGCCGCGGCGGTGTACGGTCCCGCGCTTTGGGTCACCATGTCCCGGATCGCGTCGCGCACTTCTTCATGCCGTGTGCAGGTTACAAATTCGACCTTGCGCGGATAGCAGCGGCGGTCGAGGATGCGCACCGCGCCGTCGTCGTACCACGCGATATTCTCATACCGCAGCAGAAACGCCAGGTCTTTGTCGGGTCTGTCCATCGTCCGTCCCTCCGTTCTCTGCCTTGATTATAAGACCGTTTTGCGCTCCTGTCCAACGGTTTTACAAAATAATCTCTTGCGCCGTGCAACCTTTTTGGGTACAATCCGGTGTATAGAATGAAATCGTAACAGAAAGGAATCATGATGATGAAAAAACTGCTTGCAATCGCGCTGTGCGCGCTGCTGGTCGTCGCTTCGACGGCGTGCGTCAGCGGAGGAATCAAGATCGACACGGACGAGCTCAAGGAAGAGCTGAACGAGCTTCTCGACGACATCAAGGACGAAATCCCCGAAGGCATTCCGGAGATCGACATCGACGACGTTCTCGGCGACCTTCCCGACGTGCTCGCAGGCGGCTGGCAGGTCGCGGCGGACTTTGCTCTCAGCGACGAACAGAAGGCACTCTTTGAAAAGGGACTCGAAAAACTCCTCGGCGCAGACTACGTCCCGATCGCGCTTCTCGGCACGCAGGTCGTCGCGGGCATGAATTACTGCTTCCTCGCGCAGACGACGCCCGTCGTTCCCGACGCGAAACCCGTCTATACGCTCGTGTTCCTCTATCAGGATCTCGAAGGAAACGTACAGCTTCTGAACGTCGTGGACCTGCCGATCGTTTTAAACGAGGACGGCACGCTCTCCGCGCCCGGCGAAACGCTGATGGGCGGCTGGAGCTATGCGGAATCGTACGAGATCACCGACGCGCTTCTGGATTGCTTCAACAAGGCGCTCGAGGGCACGCTCGGCTCGAACTTCACCGCGATCGCCCAACTCGGCGCCCAGGTCGTCGCAGGCACCAACCGCTGCATCCTCGCGGAGGTCACGCCGGTCGTACCCGATCCCGTGCCGCACTATGCGCTCGTGTACCTCTATGAGAACCTCGAAGGCGGCGCGGAGCTTTTGAACATCATTGACTTCGACTTCGGTTCATTCTGCAGCTACGGAGAATAAAAGGCTGTCGATAACGGCACCAGATCATTTTGCGGCAAAGAAAAAAAACGAATCCTTGTACGAAGAAAGGGCGAAAAAACGCCCTTTCCTTCTATCATTTGCCGCAAAATTAGCCGCGTTTTCGCACGTTCGCATACGTTAGTATAGCTCCGCACGAAGAACGCGGCTTCTGATACCATTCTCGACAGCCTTATTGGTACGGACGCCCGTACAGAACGATTTTGAAACTGTCCGTCTCGCCCATGTCCCGCACGCTCACGCATCCGGTATCGTTGGAGGCGTCGATGATCTGTCCGTCGCCGATATATATGCCCACATGATGGATCTCGCGCCAGCGTTCGCAGCCCGGACAGCTCTTGCTTTCCCAGAACACGAGATCGCCCGGCCGCAGTTCGGACGCGTCCAGCGTCAGATGGCGGTCATAGCAGTACTTCGCCTGTCCGGAGGCGTTCCGGTACAGCGTTTTGCCGAGCTTCGGGTCCGCCTCGCGGATCGCCCAGTACACCAGGCCCGAGCAATCGAATTCGTCGTCGCCCTTGCCGCCCCAGACGTATGTGCAGCCGCGCTTTCCCATCGCCGCTTCCACGACCGCTTTGCCGATCTCCTCCGCGCTGCGGTGCGACGCGTCGACCTCCTCGCCGTAGCCCTCGGTCTGCTCGTTGAGCGGCTTTGCGTAGAGAGTGCTCTTCTGCTCGAGCGCTGCTTCAGGCTTGTCCGCCTGCGCGACGAGTTCATGCCGCACCGGTTTCTCCGGATCGGCAAGCAGCTTGCGGACCGTCAGAGCGGACGGTTCATGCGGCTGTCCGGCGTCGCCGTTTTCGGCAGCCGCGCCCAGGACAAACAGCATGCAAAGCAGGACGGCACACAGCGAAAGAATTCGCATTTTTGCGTTACGTTTCGTTTCATATTCACCATCCTTTCCGCCGCATGCCCCTGCAGCCTTTGATATATCATATCAGATTGTTTTCAGAAATGCAAGACCGAATTTGACGAAAAACGAACTTTTTTTCGGCCTGCGCAAACGGCGCAAAAAACGCTCCCGGCATATCGCCGGGAGCGTCCGTCCTTTTTATTCGATTCCGGTCAGATCAAAGCTTCCGAGCCACGCGGTCGCGGTCTCGCTGACCTCCCGTAAGCAGTCCTCGTCAAACGGCGTTTTGAGGTCGGCATGCTTCAGAAGATCCACGAACGTGCGGCTGCCGCCCTGCTTCGTGTACGCCATATAGTGGTTCCACGCGTTGTCGGGATCCTTCTGGATCATCGCCCAGAACTCCAGCGAAACGGTCTGCGCCAGGCAGTAGTCGATGTAGTAGAACGGGACCTCGTAGATATGCGACTGCCGCTGCCAGCCCTCGCCCTCCGAATAGAACGGGATCTCGCCGTCCAGCTTCAGCCACGGCTGATAGACGCCCAAAAGCCGCTTCCACGCGGCATGGCGCTCCCTTGGCGTCATGTCCGGATGCTCGTACACGATGTGCTGGTAGTGATCGACCATCGTGCCGTAAGGAATGAACGTCAGCGCGCCCGCGAGATGGCTGTACATGAACTTTTTCGCGTCCGGACCGAAAAAGCCGTCCGCGTTCTTCCAGCCGAAGAACTCCATGCTCATCGAATGCACCTCGCACGCCTCCGCGCTCGGACCCGCATACTCGGTCGGGATGCGCTTGCGGTTCATCCAGTAGGCGAACGCATGCCCCGCCTCGTGCGTGACGACCTCGACGTCGCCCTGCGTGCCGTTGAAGTTTGCGAAGATGAACGGACGCTCATACAGCGAAAGCCCGGTGCAGTAGCCGCCGCCCTCCTTTCCCTCGGTGGACAAAACGTCCATGAGCTCTTCGTCGAGCATCGTACGGAAGAACTCGCTCGTTTCGGGCGAGAGCGCGTCGTAAAACGCTTTTCCCTGCATGAGGATATCGTCCGCCGTGCCCGCAGGACGCGGGTTGCCGCTCCGGAAGCTCAGCGCGGCGTCGGCAAACGACAGCGGGTATTCTTTTCCGAGCCGCTTCGCCTGCTCGCGCATGATGCCGTCCGCAAGCGGCACAATGTATTTCTGCACCGCGGCGCGGAACCGCTCGACGTCCTCCTTGGTATAGCAGTTGCGCTCCATGCGGTAATAGCCGAGCTGCGTGTAGTCGCCGTACCCGAGCTTTTTACCCATCGCATCGCGCAGATGAACAAGCTCGTCGTAGATCGCGTCGAGCCGCGGCTGGTTCTCCTTGTACCACTTGCCCTCCGCCTTCCATGCGGCAAGACGCTTCCGATCGTCGAGATCGGTCTTGAACGGTCCGAGCTGCGAGAGCGTGTACACGCCGTCCTCGAACGGGATCTGCGCCGACGCGATCCGCTTGTCGTACTCGGTCACAAGCTCGTTCTCCTTCTGCATGTCCTCGATGATCGCGGGCGAGAACGTCTTCTTCTGCATCTCGGCGTTTACAAACAGCAGATCGCCGTATTCCGCTTCAAAGTCCCTGCGGAACGGCGACGCAAGCATCGCTTCGAGCCACGCCTGCTCGTATTCCTCGATCTCCGGTCCGATCTCGTCCCAGAACGTGATCTCGCCGTCGTAAAACGCGTCGCGTGTGTCGATCGAATGGCGGATGTACGCCAGCGTTGCCGTCGTGTCGACAATCTTTTCCTCTTCTTCGTATGCAAGAAAGACCGCCTTTGCTTCCGCATAGCTCTTTGCGTTTTTGAGGTGTTCGGTCAGCTCCTGCGTTCTTGCTTTGATCGCTTCGGGATCGGGCCGTTTGTACGGCATTTCCGAAAACTTCATAAAGGTCTCCTTTCCGACGTCGCGCCGCAGGTCCGGCGCGCGCTCAATAGAAAAATCATATCACATCCGCGTCCCGGTTTCAATCGGAAAACCGCAGGAGATTGATGCCGGTCTGCGGATCGGGACTGCGGTCGACCGCGCCCGGGAGGATGCGCATCACCAGTTCGCAGGTCAGCGACACGACCGCGCGGTTTAAGTGTCCGCCGAACACCTCGCACCGGCGGTTTCCCGCGCTCATATGCAGGTGCTGATAGAACGCGCCGTCCTTTTCGGTGATCGTACCGGTCAGCGATACGATCTCGAATGCGCCGGTAAAGCGGTGCGTTTCGTACTGTCTTTTCCCCGCGTCATATACGCCGACCGTGAAATCGTCCACGCCGCCCAGCGCCTCCACGCTCGCAAGCCGGACGTGCTCCTTTTCCGCCACGGTCCGCACCTGCTCAATGATCTCCTCGCCGCGGTCGATGCGCACGAGCAGGGTATCCTGAAATCTTCGATAGTCCATGGTTCCGCTCCTTTCAAAGCCGCTTTTCAAGGTTCAGTATATCACAATCCTCCGCTTTACAAAAGAGCGTATACGCTCGGGTTTTCGTCTGTTTTCCATGTTCCGAGCGGTCTGAAACACCTTTTTTTCGGCATTCCGCGTGTTTTTCAAATTCTTAACATAATATGAAATTTGCTTGACGGCATGGACGAAAGGGGATAAAATGATAAAGTAAGGAATTCTACTTTGAAAGCGCTGAATGCCGGAAGATCCGGCAGCGGGAGAACCGAATTTGGGGTGCATACGCCTTGGCGTTAGGAGACTTCCCTCTCCGAACCCGTCAGCTAATCTCGTAAGCGTTGGGAAGAAAAACGGTTGTATTCTGAGATGTATTTTGCACCTCTCTGTTTGGGTATCCCAAACAGCGCCGACGCCTTCCCGCATAACGAGGGAAGGCGTTTTCATTTTATAAGAAAGGAAGGAGAACGATGAACTGGCAGCAACTGCTTTCGGAAAACCTGACGACGGCGGATGAACTGCGTGCGCCGCTGAACCTCACGCAAAGCGAATACGAATCCATTCGTGCAGAGATTGCGCGCTTCCCCATGTCCGTCACCAAATACTATTTTTCACTGATTGATCCGACCGACCAAAACGACCCGATCCGCAGAATGGCGATCCCGTCCGGAAAGATCGTTTCCATGGACGGCGCGCTGGACACGAGCGGCGAGCACAGCAATACGAAGCTGAAAGGCGTGCAGCACAAGTATCGGCAAACGATTCTGGTCCTGATTTCGGCGGACTGCGCGATGTTCTGCCGGCACTGTTTCCGCAGACGGCTCGTCGGTAAATCAATGGAGGAGGTCGCCGAGAACGTTTCGGACGTGACGGCATATATCCGCGCGCATCCGGAGGTGAACAACGTCCTCCTGAGCGGCGGCGACCCGTTTCTGCTGCCTACAAAACAGCTCGAAGCCTGGCTCGAACCGCTGTCTGCCCTGCCCGAGCTCGATTTTATCCGCTTTGGCACGCGCACGCCTGTCACGTTTCCGCAGCGCATTCTGACCGATCCGGCGCTTATCGATCTGCTGTCGGCTTACGCGCAAAAAAAACAGCTGTACGTGGTGACGCACTTCAATCATCCCAGAGAATTCACGCCGGAATCGACCGCCGCGATCCGCGCGCTGAAGCAGGCGGGCGTCGTGGTGAAAAACCAGACCGTGCTGCTGCGCGGGATCAACGACGATGCGGCGACGCTTGCTTCGCTGCTGCGAAGCGTGACCGCGCGCGGGATGGTGCAGCACTACATCTTCCAATGCCGCCCGGTGCAGGGCGTGAAGTCGGCCTTTCAGGTTCCGATCCGAACGGGTGTCAAAATCGTGCAGGCGGCGCTTGCCGAGCAGAACGGGCTCGGCAAAGCGGACTACACCTTGTCCCATGTGACCGGCAAGATCCGCATCCTCGGCGAAACCGGCTCCGGCGAAACGATCTTCCAGTACAAAACGGCAAAGGATCCGCAAAACATCGGACGCATCTTCACCCTGCCGCTGACCGATACGGACACATGGCTTGACGATTCGCTTTCGGTGTAAACGGACGCAAACGGCATTTTTTGGAAGAAAACAGTCGCTATTTTTCGAAACATCTGATATAATGGACAAAAAATCAGATCGGAAGGGAGCGCGATGAAGATCGAACAGGCATTCTTTTCCCTCAGCGAAACGCAGAAGCGGCTTTCAGCTCCGCTGTCGGCGCTTCGCCGCGACCTGCATTTGCATCCGGAGCTGAGCGGCGCGGAATATGAAACGACCGAACGGCTCCGCGCGCTGTTTACGGAGCCGCCCTTTGAGATCCTGCCCCTGCCCGTAAAAACGGGACTGGTCGTGCGGATCAAGGGCCGCGGCCCCGGAAAGCGCGTCGCCATCCGGGCGGACATGGACGCGCTTCCGGTGACGGAGTTCGAGGGCAATCCCGTCCGATCGGAAAACGTCGGCGTGATGCATGCGTGCGGACACGATATGCACATGTCCTTCGCGTACGGCGCGGGACTGCTGCTTGCCGAAGCGCGGGAGCGGTTTTCGGGCGAGGTGCTGCTCATCTTCCAGCCGTCCGAGGAGAACGGATACGGCGCACAGGCGATGATCGACGCGGGACTGTTCGAGAAATACCCTGTCGACTGCATTCTGGGCGGACATGTGAAGCCCGAGCTCGACGCCGGAAAGATCAGCGTCCGGACCGGGCCCGTCATGGCGGCGCTGGATGGCTTTTCCATCGAAGTGACCGGCAAAGGCGGTCACGGCGCATGCCCGCACCTGTGCCGCGATCCGATCGTGGCGGCCGCCGCCGTCATTCTGGCGCTGCAGACCGTGGTCAGCCGCGCCAGCGATCCGAACAGGGCGTGCGTTCTGTCCGTCTGCCGCGTCCGCGGCGGCGAGACCGACAACGTCATCCCCGATACCGTCACGCTGGACGGGACGCTCCGCACCGTGGAAAACGCGCAGCGCGACGTCTGTGTCGCGCGGCTTCGCGCCGCGGCGGAAGGCGCCGCCGCCTCCATGGGCTGTCAGGCGAACGTCTTAATCCACCGCGAGATCCCACTCGTGGAAAACGATCCCGCGCTCGCCGCGTTCTGCCGCGAACGTACAAAGGCGCTGCTCGGCGGGGATCGCGTGACGGCGCTGCCCGTGGACACCATCTCCGAGGATTTCTCACAGTACAGCCGGCTGGTCCCCGGCTGCTTCATCGGCGTCGGCACGACGCCGCCGGGCGAGCCGTTCCATTCTCTGCACAGCAGCCGCTTCTACCCGTCCGACGCGCTCCTGCCTCTGGGCGCGACGGTCTATGCCGAAACGGCGATCGGGCTTTTACGCGCCGAACCGACCGCGTGACACGGCGGATTGTAAACCGTCCGCACCGCGCGTTTTTCATCAAACAAGGAGGAACACCATGGATCCGAACATCACAAAACGCAATGAACTGCTGAAAGACAAGGTCATCAAGGGACTGCAGTCGCGCAACATGACCGGGTACTACGCCAAAGACCGCGAGGAAGCGAAACGCATCGCGCTTTCGCTGATTCCGAACGGCGCGTCGGTCACGATGGGCGGCGCTGTGAGCGCGCACGAGATCGGACTGGTCGACGCGCTCAGGAACGGAGACTACCGCTTTATCGATCGCGACGCGATCGAAGACAAGCGCGCCGCCATGCTCGCGGCATACGACGCGGACTTCTTCCTTTCGAGCGTCAACGCCATGACCGAGGACGGCGTGCTCGTCAACATCGACGGCAACGCGAACCGCGTTTCCTGCATCGCGCAGGGACCGAAGCACGTTCTGTTCATCGTGGGCATGAATAAGATCACGCCCGACGTCGACAGCGCCGTCAAACGCGCGCGCAACGTCGCCGCGCCGGTCAACGCGCAGCGGTTCGGACTCTCCACGCCGTGTTCGAAGACCGGTTCGTGCGCAAACTGCAAATCGCCCGACACGATCTGCTGCCAGTTTCTGATCACCAGATACAGCCGTCATGCGGATCGAATTCACGTGATTTTAGTGAACGATTCGCTCGGTTTTTAACTATTTCACGGTTTTTTGCATGATTCAATGCCCTGCAAAGGGCATTTTGTGTTGAACGGATTGCTTATTCTATTGCTAATTTTTTGTACACAACTATTCTTTTTATTGCACGAAATGTATATTGGGTGTATAATTACATTGTCAACAGGCAAGCACGAAAGTAAGGAGAGAAACCAATGAAGGAATACGTCCTGTGTACGTTTTGCGGAGAGCATCAGCTCTATAGCACAACGGAAGAACTCACACAGCCGATACGCGATGAGATTTGTGATTTGGTGTGTAATTTTCGGGAAGCTATAGAAACAAAAGAAGGGCTCGACACTTTTGACATTGAAATCATGAACAGTTCCGCTCTTACTTATGTCGAAGCCTGCAGTTATATCTTTTTACGTCTTCTTTGCAGAGTAACGGGTTTATCCTTTTGCCGGGAAAAACTATCTTTGCAGTGTTGGCCTGTTTGATGATCTGCCTCCTTATATATGCCTCAACCAAAAATGAAGGCGGCCCCATTTGGGGCCGTTTTCATTGTATGTACATATCAAATTTAGTCGACAGACATCCGGCCTCTGTCAACTCTGTGACAATCTGATTATACCGATCAACCATTGCGTCCCACACGTCTGATCTGCGCTTTGGCGGCTTATTATCTGATAAGTACGGCATATTTCCATATATATCCGCCCTCAGATGCCGTCTGATCTCGCGTGCAAGATCACAACCTTTTGGGGCGCAGAATGATCGTCGCGGGCTCCAGATGTCATCATCGTGATAACTGACAACATAATCACCGTTGGCGTCAGTCTGCACCGCCACGGCGTTGGTGTTGCAAATATCAACAGTTATTTCATTCATTTCTGAAATCTTTCTCATATGTTAATCATAGCACGTATCGCCCAATCAGGCAATTTAATTATCTCTGCATAACTAAAAACGGCTTTTTATTTTCGCACATACTATTTTTAGAAGCGAAGAGACACGCCTATAAAAAGATCATCCATGCGCTGATCCGAGGGCAAAGTGACATGTATACACCAGTTTTCTGGTGCGTACATGTCACCCGTCAAAGCGTCAAAGTCCCCATGCTGTCTGGGTTTTTCCCGGCAATCAGATTTTGTGTCCTCTTATCTATAAGGATACTGACAAGGAATAAGCATTACCTAAAGGCCTGCCTGCCAACACAGTTACGCATGTTGATTACCTAAAGGCCTGCGGCCCGCAGCTTGATCGGTTGGAAGTATCGGTACGTATAGATTGAGGGACATGCCCAACTCTCTTTTCCTTTAGGTACACCCCCTGTAGCTCCCTTGGGGGCGCGGGGGTTGGGGGGAAGCCGGGTACGGGCGTCAGCCCTTTAGGTTTTGGTTCTTCGATCAATACAGACTATGGAGGTATATAAAACAAAATGAAGACGCTAAAAGGCTTCCTTATTGACAGAGTCACAGGTGTGACGGAAGATAAAACATACGATTTTGGGTTTGTAAAAACCGATGTAAAAAAGCTGTTTAATGCCTATGCTTTCCTGAATCCCGGTGAGTTTAAGGTGTTTATCAAAATGTTGCAAATCATGAATTGGGGAAATCAGATCCGCAAAACATATCCCCAACTGTCACAAGAAGCCGGCGTTTGCGAAAACACCGTTAAGCTCGCAATCAAAAAACTTCGATTGCATAACTACATAAAAAGGGAATCCACCAGTTCATATATGGTGAATCCCGAAGTTGCGTGTCGTGTTAATCCGCATAAAAGAATGACGCTTCTTCATGATTACAAAGACATCGATGATAACAAGGAGAAATAACTATGGCAAATCGTGTTGGAAAGACTCAAATTGAACGTGCCCGAGGCGTCAACCTCAACAGCTATATGCTTGATGTGTACCCCGACGAAACAAAGCGCGAGGGGCACGATTTCTCTCGCTGGATGCAAAACAAGGCTGTCGTTTTTTCAAAAAATGGATTTTGTGATAATTCCACCGGACGAAAAGATCACGCTCTTTCCTTTTTGTATGAATACCTCAAAATGCCGTTTCAGGATGCCGTCCGTGCGTTATGCGATTATGATGACGGACGTAGTATTGATGTAAGTTCGCGTGCCCCGTCTTGTGCCTCTCTGCCCGATTCTGCAGGCATAGATAAGCCTGCTTCCAAAAGCAATCGATCTTTCGTTGCGCCGCATCGTGCGGCGTTGTACAAGTATGAATTGTACAACTATCTTTCTGAGAAGCGCGGAATCGATGCTTTGTTTCTCGATCCGGAAATTGTTTATCCGACGATATCGCATGGCCATGTAAACGCTGTATTTCTCTCGAGAGACTGTGACTATGCCGAAATCCGCGGAACAGAACCAAAGCTCCCATTTAAGGGAAAGGCTGCCGGATCCGATCACGACGGATATTGGATCGTTGGCAGTTTATCTCCGAAAACGATATGCGTCTGCGAATCGGCAATTGATGCCCTCTCATTGCTTAATATCTACCAAATGGATGGATATGACTTTGAAAGCTACAAAATGGCCTTTGTCTCGATCGGAGGATGCGGCTGCACGGCCGCAGTAAAACGCGTACAGAAAAGATATCCAAATGCGACGTTGCATTTATGCTTTGACAACGACGAGGCAGGGAGAAACGCTGCTATGGCTTTGCCTCAATATCTTTCGCATTTTCCAAACTCACCCCATAAGGACTGGAATGATGTCCTCGTCGCGCGCAGAAGATGTAAAACCAAGATATAAGGAGATTACATTGAGTAACAAACCATACCGCAAGCCTAAGATGCCTTCAACTTGTTGTGTACAAAAAGAGCAGATCCTCGCGGATCTGCTCGCGCTATCTGTTCGGCTTGTCTGACGGCTTTTTGCTTCCCATTATCAATGATTTTTGAGAATTGGGAAACAGCATCACTACAAGAGCCAGTTTGCGATGTCAGTGATTCGGATCCCCTCATACTGATAATCATCATGCCCGGTTCTGGCAATCAGCATCTTGGGGTAGGCGTCCTGGATCTTTAACAGCGGATCGACTTCCCGATGGAACGTTTTGTCATCGGAAATGTTGTCAGATACCTGGATGTAGATCTTTTCGTTTCGTTTGATCGCCACAAAGTCAATCTCCTTTTGATACAGCACACCGACATACACTTCATACCCGCGGCGAAGAAGCTCGATCGCAACGATGTTTTCGAGAATCCGGCCGTAATCCATATTCTTGGTTCCGAGCTTTGCGTACCGGAAGGCATGATCGGACAAATAATACTTTTCGCTCGAAGAAAGGTATTTCTTGCCCTGGATATCATAACGCCGCACTTTATAGAAGGCAAACGCATTGCAAAGATACTCGATATATTTGCCGACAGTTTTGTGATTGATCGTTTCCTTTCGGTTGGTTAAGGCGTCCGAAATGCTCCGAGCGGAAGACAGATTGGAAATGTTGTCCATCAGAAACTCCGCAATGCGATCGAGAAGCTGTACGTTGCGGATCTTGTACTTCTGGCGGATATCCCGAATGATGAGCGTGTTGAACACGTCGGCAATATAATCGTATTTCGCCTCCTGATCCCGATACAGATAGGAGCCGGACATACCGCCTTCCAGCAAGTATTGCCCGAACGCTTTGTAGGGATCGCTGCTATCAAAATAAGCAGCATATTCCCGAAAAGAGAACGGGAACACTTTGATCTCAAACGTGCGTCCGGTGAAGAGCGTTGCCAGATCGGAGCTCAAAAGAAACGCATTGGAGCCCGTGATATAGAGATCGAATTGTTCGGAAGCGTGGAGCCCGTTGATCGCGCGCTCAAAGCCGTTGCACATCTGCACCTCGTCGATCAGGACGAAGTTTTCCGCGTCAGATACCTGATGCGATTTTACGTATTCATATAAAGCCGCAGATTCCAACAAACCGTCATACTCCGGCAGATTGAAATTGATATGGATGATGTTTGCCGTCGGACGCTCGCGCTTCAGGTAGTCGCGAAACGCTTCCAGCAGTTTCGACTTTCCGGAACGGCGAACGCCTGTGATCACCTTGATATCCGGCGTTCCGATGACACTCTTCAATTTATCCAAATACTGTGTACGCTCGATCAGTTTCATCTTCTATCACCTCATGCAAAGCATACCATATCTATTTCCCAAAAACAAGTTTTTTATGATTTTGGGAAATAGAATCGATACAAGTCCGGCGCTCAGGTTAAGCTCCGTTCATTTTAATGTGCTTTCCGCCTCTGCCCCTTTTTCCTTCTCTCATATCATCTAAAGTTCTACATACAACGAGCAGATCCTCGCGGATCTGCTCGCGCTATCTGTTCGGCTTATCCGAAGAAGCCTTCGCCCATTTCTAATCTTCTTCCCTTTTCACACTCTTTATCATTCCTGTCACAATCGTTTTCAGATGCTTTGCATTCTCGGATGTGATCACGTTCCGTCCCGTACGTGCTTCAATATCCTTTCTTGCATTTCCGGCTACTGCACCGCCTTCTCTTACAACCTCACGGTTTTCCAAAAGTCCCTCCGGATTATGCACCTTGGTGAGTTCGGTTGTTGTCGCTTCCGCGAGCATATTCAGGGCAAGCTCCAGCGTGCTCATGTTGTCACGCAGGTTTTCCTTTTTCAGTCCCTTCAGATTCTTATACTGTCGTGTGCTCATGCCCGCCCACGCTTTTGTGAGCTCATCCGTCAGGATCGCATATTCCCGATTCTCCGAAATTCCATGCGCTTTCCATTGATCTGTCAGTTCTTTCCGTGCCCGAATGGTTTGCAACCGCTGATTGATCCAATCGGCATCATACCCTTTCTTGGCATAGGTTTCCAATGCGCGTTCGATTGCGATTTCCGGATCGATCGTTTCCTCAATGCGTTCCTTACCAACCTCCGCAAGCCAAAGTTTGAACGGCTCCGCTTTTTTGGACGGGATCGATTGAATCAGCCGCAGTAATTGTGCGGTGTCGGCAACGTCCGTCATTCTGCGTTTCCCATCTTTAGAAATCAATTTCAAAGCGTGACAATTTGTCACGGTTTCATTTCCTTCCTCTTTCAAGCGCTGTTTGAGTTTGCGCCAATATGCTGTCGGCGATTGGCTGTCTGTTAAAACGCGAATCACATCAACGATAGCAAAATACCATTCCTCGTTTTTTTCATCCCACGCAGTACGGATCGGCTGATCCTCAAAAAGCTGAATTCGATCCTGATCCATTTTGCTTTGCTCCTCACTCAAATCACAATCATCCTGTAAACAACATTAGCTCATCTTACAAGATTTGTCAACTTATTGCATCGCCATCTTACCAATACCAACTCCGTGTTTCGATCAATTTGTCCGGATCCTTTTCACTTTTATCCTTGCCGTGATCTCTTTTTCCCAGATACTCATCTTCGCGGGCAACCGTGGGATCATACCAATCGGCCTTTTCTTTTGCCCATTCTATCCACTCCGGTGTTGCTTCCTCGTCGCCTTTCTCAATCATCGCAAAAATCAATGCTCGTATTTCCGCAGCTATCCGATAATCCTCCGCCTTATTCGCCAGCTCCTTCGTACGTTTGATTTCCGTTTCTTTCCTTTTGCGGAGTTCCTCACGACGTCTTGCTTCCTCCTCGCGTTTGCACTGTTCTGCTTCACGCCGCTCCCGTTCGATTCTGTTTTCTTCAGACTTTTCGTAAAGTTCAATAAGGATATCGCCCAAGCGATCTTCAAGTTTTCCCTTTGCCGAATCGCGTATATAGTTTACCCCAATTGTGATTCGCAGATTTCCATTATACACGTGATCGTATTTCCGGATCTGCGGTTTTGAAGCCCAACTGTTATGTTTGAGCTCATCCTTGTACTTGATCAGCGCCTGTGCTTCTTGTTTTGTAAGCTCATGCGGAATCTTGTCTTGTGACTCGGCAACCTTAAACTGTACAATGTCACTTCTGATTCTTACAGATAAATCCTCCTGAACGGAGCCGCCTAACTTTTCAATTGCCTTAAACAACGCATCAAGGATTGCCATCATCCTTTCTGTCCCTTTTTCTGATACTTCTTTGAAAAACTCCGGTTCATTTTGCGGTTTATGCGCACGCGGATTATAATACCCCTTACTTTGAGTCTTCTTAAGTTCCGCAGCATATTCCGCCAATTTCTTTTTATACTGTACGAGTGCCTTATGTAATCTACTGTCTTTGTTGACATCCAAAGCGAATGCCGCTGCCAGAACCTTTTCTCTCTCCTCTTTTTCCAAAAAACTTAACACGTCGCTTTCCACAAAATCCATATATTTCTCTTCCGGTTGTTCCGCAGGCACAATTGCTGTCCCAGCCTTGTCGTCCACATCACGCATAGGCGGGTTTTCCTGTGTTGTATTTTCCGGAATCGCTTCCGGTACTGGCGTTTTTTGTGAAGATACCTCTACCGTTTCCGTTTTTCTTTTTTTCACAGAATCATCCGTTTGAAGCGCAACGAGTTTATTCTCGTCTCCTTTTAGCGGTACGACTTCCTTGGATACATCTTTTCCCATGTTCTTTCTCGTCCAATAACCGGACGCCGGATATGGGATGTCCTCCTCCTTACATGCTGCCATCAGCCGTGGATAATTCAAATGATATTTCCTGGCAACCCCTGCGACGGACAGCCGCCAGATCTCATCATACAATTGTTTTCTTGACAGCTTTATGATTCCCCTCTCGTTCGCCATTCCGGTAACTCCTTCCCCTCATATTTTCTGCTTGTATCCGAATACTCACCGAGCGAAAACGCAAAATCAAACAGTTCTAATTCTGCTGATCCCCGTTTTCGCTTAATAGAAAAACCAAGTCTTTTCTCATTTCTTCAAATTGCTGAATAATAGTGGATAGGTTCTTTTCAATATTTTGAACCTGAACCTCCGATATCCGTCCGTACTTATAAGCAATCAATCGTTCTGCAATGATTTCGTATGTCCAGCTCTCGGAATATGCTCTGTCACGATCCTCATTATGAATGGCAAATCCTATCGGCAAGAGATCATTTCTCATGCCCATACTGACTGCCATAGGGGGAATCCCCAAGTAGTCACCGGCAATCTTGCAGGTAATCTTTTTCATATTCCTAATTTCATCATCTGTATACTTCGCCATAATAATCTCCTAAACAATCACTTATTTGCGATCTCGCGTTTGTATTTGTAAAACGTGTTGTTAGAGATGCCTGCAAGCTTCATGCACTCAGCGTCTGATAGATCGCCACCGAAACTCTTGGAATGCTTGCTAATGATCTCTTTCGCAGTAATGCCTTTCTTAACCTGATACTTCGTCCCCTTTTCGCTCCCAATTTGCTTACCATTCATGCGAGCTATTTCGATCCCTTCCTTTACACGGGCCTGAATATCATGAACTTCCTTTTCGGCTTGCTGAAAGGCTATTTCGATCTGTTCCTTGGCAAGAGTCATCAGGTATTTATTGATGCCTTCCAAGACGTAGTCGATCTTGTCTCCGGTGAGCTGAATGTTGCTCCGGAGCGCCCGCTTATATGTTTCAGAATTGATGTGAGGTTCTTTCAGGAAAACCAGATTGATACCGCGATTGTAAAGCTCCTCGTATGCTGTAAAGCCTTCTTTTGCATTGCGGCTCATGCGACTGACTGAATCAAATATGATCGTATCTCCTTCCTTTACCCTCGAAAAGAGCTTCTGCCATTCTTCCCTCGCCATGCTGGTGCCGGTAAACTTCTCCTGAATGACGATCGCATCCGGATACTGCACCTTAATGTTTTTGATCTGACGATCCAGTTTCTGTGTCCGGGTGCTTACCCGAACGTATGCATATTGCTTCATAATTGTTATCTCCATCTCAGATTTAACTATAGTCAATTTTGATAGATCCATGATGCCAGATGTTGTTGTTTATGTCAAGCAATTTTAATAGAGAATTCTTGTATGTTAATTTTGATATGTTATCTGCAATATGGCTTTAAAGCTTTTACTATGCATATGACACACTTTCACCATGCAGCTCTGTATGTCGCAAGGGTATACCCCATTGAAATGCATTTTAGTTGCGCAAAAAATACAGCTATTTATTTTTGTACCATACTATTTATGAACGGATTATCCGTATCTAATAAGGTTTTATATGCTGAAACTAACCACAACAAGCAATCATCTCAAGGCCGCGATTCGATTCGCAGAAAGGGGGTTCCTCGTTTTAGAAGACGGGGATGATGTCTTCTCGATAACGTGGAATCCGTACTTATGCTCATTTACTTACGAGCAAATCCCGGACTCTAAAACTCGGAAAGTCATCTTGACAGCGAAAGACGTCTATGTCTGCAACTCAAAGACGGCCGAACCCATTATCACGCCGATTGTCCGCAAAAATGGCTGCCTTATGGCATCCGAAAAAGACGAAAACGGCAAGCAGGGCGCACCGCTCCCTGTCCTGGAACTCGTGTGCAAAACCGACAACTGGATTGCTTTACCATTCTCCGACAAGGAATGAGGTGCCCCGTGAAAATGAATCTGAAACTCAAAGCCAAGAACATTGGCGACGTCCGCGACTGGTTTGATGTGCATCGCATTTACGCGATGAGTTCCGCCGGCAAGATCACGGAAATTGGCTGGGAAACCGAAACATCGGAAAAGACACGTATCGATGCAGACAGCATTGAGATCCACGCGAATAACGTGTGGTTCCGGGATCCGAGAACCGGAAAGCAACTCCGAACGCTGGATGCCTGTTGTATTGTCGGCATTGAGATTGCCGACTCTACCGGTGCAGTCTATTCTATCGAACATTGCTTTGAACCAGTTTGGTGCTTCGAATGCGTGTTGTCTGAGGGAGACGACTTTTTCTCCTTTGAGTCGGACACATCCCGCAACCTTTGGCAGTACGTCAAAGACGCAATCTTCGAAAACGAGGATCCCTTGCACGAGCGCTGCGTCGAGGAGATCGAATGCGCCGCATACGAATCCTTCATCCACAACGCGCCTTCATACGCTCCGCGTCTGGATGATCTCAAAATTCTTTTCGCGCTCGCAAAATACCACCCTCGTTTAACTGTAAAGAAAACCGGCACTCAGATTTGAGCGCCGGTTTCATTTACATAGTCGTAATTGTTGGTTATCATCCAGTATACGACGTCCACATTGCTGAGCTCAACTTCCACATAAGGTTTCTCCGCATATAGTCGTTCCGCTTCGATTTTAAAAACGAATCGATCATCCGGGATTGCGTTTGCCTTAACAAGTCCGTCAAGGATGCTTTTGATTTTATTGTCCAAATCGCCGGGCGACTGCGGATGACAGTATCCGCTTTGTCGCAGACTTAATTTGAACTCGTCTATGACGCCGTATTCTTCGTATATCTTGATTTTTACAATGATTGGGCCGATCAGCATTGTATCTCCATGTTGTGCATGATAACAATCTGCCACATGTTGCTCATATTCCTGAGTTTCCATCGGCGTAAACACCTTCCCCGTCCATACGTCGAATCGCGGCCTCTGTTTTGGAACGCAGTATCCGGATATCGTGAAACGAATCGTCGTGCTCGTATCATAGTGATCATATACTTTACACATCTTACTATTCTCCTTTCATGATGCTTTTCTGCGCTTCTATCTCATAAGGAGTATGCATTGCAATCGCTATAAATCGATAACTTAATCAGCCCATGCAAAAAGCTCGTGAAATCTCCACACAACAACTTGACAATCCCCCTGTAAAAATGTTAAAGTATTTTAAATCCAGCGCAAAAAACCAAGCTGAAGCCGCTGCATAATCAACGGCAGATTGGCCAAAGAGAATCATACTATACGTCTGTAAGACGTGCGGCCCAAATTGCCCTTGTAAAGAGTAGCCAATTGTGTAAGGCGTGTGAAAATTTGAAAAAGAGCCATCGGAGATAAAATGCGAAAAGTTTTAGCTTCTATCATTATTACTACGCTTGCATTTGCAATGATCGGTTGCAGTGTGGTTGGATGTCATGCCCAGAACGATTTGATCGTTGAGCAATCTGAGATACCGACAGCAGATTCGATTAGTTTTCCTGCTGAACAGCCGACAGAAGAAATCATTACATCGCATGTATACCATCCCGAAGAAATGCCGCCGGACATTTTGGAGTCACAGCCGCTCGTTCCGCTCACCGCCGACTGGTACGATCATTCGATCTATGCCTGCATGGCGGCTGACGGCGAAATGTACTATTATGTGTTTGCGCATGATGAAGCGACGGGCGAGCACGGTTTGCTGCGTGTTACGATCGAAACGGGCGATCCCGTTCCTGTTGTAACGATTGACGAAGAAACCGGATTCACCGGATTCCCCACACTTGCGACGTGCGATACGGCGGAAACCGCAGGGGCCGCAGATCTTTGCTTTGCA
>CAJOKM010000011.1 GCA_905235205.1 uncultured Clostridia bacterium
CCGCAATGTCCCTGAGTTTATTTACAGTCTTGTTGCTCATGTGGAACAGGTCATATTCCGGGCATGCGGGATTAATCTTATCTTCGGGCAGCGTGAACGCGATCAGCGACGAGCCGTTGCGCGTGACGTAGTAGCGTCCGCCGGGAACAAGCGCCCACGGCTCGCAAAACGTCAGCCGCGTATACCCGGCTTCATCGAGCCGCGCACTAAGCTCACGGACCGCGGCAAAGCTGACGGGGCACTGTTCCAAAAAGTCAAGAAGCTGTTCGGTGCGTTCGATATCCGTTTGATTCATAAGGTCCTCCCTGAATTTGATTTACGATCCGGCTTGATCGGGTGTTTCCGTTTCGGATGCGTCGTGGAGACCTGTAAAAGGATGCCCGAGACGATGCACAAAAGTGGAATGATCAGAATAAAGTAGTCGAACAGGAAAAAGTTCTCATGCGCCAGCGCGTAAACGGAAGGAACAAACTGCCCGACCATGTAGCACACAAGAAAGATCAGCGAAAGTCCGAGCCCGAGGTGGGCAAGGATCAGCGTGACGGTGCGCGTGGATTTTCTCATGATGTGCCTCCTTTACGGGTCGACGACGGCAAGGATGTCGCCGTGTTTGCGGTCGTTATGCCCGAACAGCGATTCGTTCCAGACCATACTCGACGAGCCGCCGCCGTCGAGGTTGTACGCCATCTTGTATCCGAGCTTTTCGCACAGCGCAGAAAGCTCTTTAAGCGTCAAGCCGGGAGACTTTCCATCGCCGATCTCATGGTTGTTGTAATCCATCTGCACACGCGTGCCGAGCACAACGAGCAGACTGTAGTGCCCCGGTTCAAAGTAGCCCAATACGGTGCGGGGATTGGCCTTTGCGATCGTTGAATCGAACTTCGTCTTAGCCGTCCCGTCGTCGTTTAAGAGCTTCGGACCGAAGTAGAACGCCTGATACGGATAGTTCGCAATGATCTCATCATAGCTGATTTTATCCGTCAAGTAATCGTAAACTCGCATGGTCCCGTCGAAAAAGAGCACACAAAGGTCGGTACAGTATCTTGTTTGCGGTTTGCCGCCTGCCGGAACCAACTGTGACGCGTTGCGGATCACGAGCCCGTCTGAGATCTTGCCGGCGTTGAAGTTGTCGCCGTTGGTCGCCACGATCGCGTTGATCTCCTCGGCATAGCCGCGCGTCTTCATGTTCTGCCCCGGATTCAGGCGGTATGCCGTTTTGAAACAGTTGATGTCGCGCACATAGATGTCCGCGATCTGGTATTCCAGTTTTCCGTTCTGATAATGACAGATATCGACCGCGACGGTATCGCTGGAGTAGGTGTACAGCAGCGATTTCTCGGTGCCGTCCGCAAGCGTTTCCACCACGTTCGAGCGGTCGAACGACTGTTCCGTACGTTCCTCCGAGAACTTTTCGGCATACTTGCTGCCCAAGAGCCCCGGAATCTCCGACGGCGCGGGAGTATCGGTCGGCGCATCGGTTGCGGAATCGGGCGTTCCGGCTGCGGCGGTTGCGGGCGCGTCGGTTTGCACGGGCACAACCGGTTCGACGGTATCGACCGGTGCGGGCGAATCGGTCGGGACCGGCGTCGCCAGCGCCGCGATGACGTCCTTTTCCTCGATCGTTTCACAGCCGAGCCGCATCAGAAGATTGCAGCTGTGCGTGACGATGACCAGCGAAAGCGCGGCAAACAGAATGAGATCGCACAGCGCAATGAGCCAGAACCGGCCCTTACGAAACCGCTTGCCCTTGAACGCGCCGGACACAAACAGCAGGTCGTACAGCAGCACGGACAGCAGAAACAGGACCGGGATCAGAACCGACAGCCAGGGGATCACGGGCAGGTCGGACTGCTCGATGAAGTGCAGGCGCGGGTTAAAATGATCCAGGATGTGGTATTCGATGAACACGGCGGACAGCACGATGGCAAGGTTCAAAAGGACCGCCGCAAGGATGCGAACCGCTTTTTGTCCGCCGGTCGGCGCTTGATTGGTTTGCTTGTTCATTCAGGTCTCCGATTCAATTGATTTGTTGCGGAACACGATCGCGCGCTGCAGAACATACGTCAGGGGATACAGAATGATCTGCACCGGGATGTAGACGATCCACTTGTTCATGCCGAGCGCAACGGCGCCGGAGGTCATCGCGCTCTGGATGCCGAGGATGATCGCGGTCAGCAGGACATATTTCAAAAAGCTCATGCGCGCATCCTTTGCGCGGAACACGAGATAGCGGTTGAAGAAATAATTGCACGTCGAGGAAACGATCCGCGCGCCGGCGACGCTGATCATGCTTTGCAGCTCATCCTTGGCGGTGAACCGGGACGTGAGCCCGAGCAGCGCGGCGTACACCGCATAGTCGATCAAAAAACACGAAAACGACGAAGCGACAAACTTGATGAACGACGTCTTGAGGAACAGGATCTTATAGATCCGGAACGAATCCTTGAGCGCGTGGAAGTGCGAGGACTTGTTCTCCTCGATATAGACGGTCTCGATCCACTCTTCGACGATCTCGATCTTGTTCTTGGTGCAGTACACGAGCTGGTTGATCTCATACTCGTAGCGATCGCCGGAAAGCGCGAGCATTTCGGGAATGTGCGAAACGGAAAACGCGCGAAGTCCCGTCTGCGTATCGTAGACGCGCACGCCGGTTGTGAAACGGAAGACCGCGCGGGTGATCGCGTTTCCGCTGCGGCTGCGAAACGGCACGTTTCCGGTGAACCTGCGCGAGCCGAGCACCAGCGCGTCGGGATGCGCGTTCAGCGTTTCGGCAACGCGCACGGCGTCCTTGACAAGGTGCTGCCCGTCCGCGTCGACCGTAATGACCTGTTCCGAAGCGGGGTAGTGCTCGCCGATATAGGAAAACGCGGTTTTCATGGCGGCGCCCTTGCCCTTGTTTCCGTCGTGCTCCAAGAGCGTTACGTGGTCAAACGCGCGCACGGCGTCAAAGACCGGACGGCAAGCGTCGCTGCTGCCGTCGTTGACGACGATGATGGGGTATGCTGTTTGCGCGGTGAAGTCGGAAACGACACCGAGCAGTTTTTCATCCGGCTCATATGCCGGGATGACGACGATCATGCAGAATCCTCCATTTTTAATCAGACTACAGTATACCACAAAATAAAGGAAAGGGAAGCGCTTTTTTGCCGAATCAGGAAAAAACGCGGAGGAGATTCCGAATCCGGTAACAGTATATCCGTTGAATGCGTTCTTTTTGTAAAATGTTCGTAACGAATCCATTTTTTCGTAGCATTTTTTCAGGAAGCGGAGTAAAATTGAAGGGACATGAACGAAGGAAACACATCGAAAGGGTTTCAGATATGAACAAGAAAAAGAAGATCATTCTTCTCTCCTCCATTGCGGGCGGAATCATCGTGCTCGGCATCGTGATCGCATTGGTGCTGTCGCCGCTGACCAGGTTCCTGTACGGCGGAACGGGCGATGCATTTCATCAAGCCGGCTCCTGCGGCGGAAACGCGATCGAGCCGGACGCGGAAGGAACGGCGAACGTGTTCATTACGCCGCCGCCGCAAAACACGGATGCCGTGCCTGCGACTACGGCAGACGGGGACGCGACGCCCGCGCCGACGATTGATCCGTATGAAGCCCTGTATGAGAAGGCGGATACGTCGATGATGAAGGATATCGTCAACATCCTTCTGGTCGGCGTCGATTACTCGACCGAACGTGAGACATGGAACGGCAAAAAGGAATGGCACTCCGACGTGATGATGGTGCTGGCGGTCAACTTCGAGGAGAACCGCGCCGACCTGATCTCGCTTCCGCGCGACACATACGCGAACATCCCGGACGTGAAGGGAATCTATAAGCTCAACGCTTCGTTAAACTGCGGCGGCGGACTGTACAACAGCGACGGCTCGTTCAACCCCGCGGGACTTGAAAAGGTCTGCGACGCGGCGGAGTGGATGCTCGGCGGCATTCCGGTCGACTACTACTACGCGGTCACGATGACGTCCTTAAAGGATCTTGTCGACCTGTGCGGCGGCGTGGATTACGATATGGACGTCAAGTTCAAGATCCAGGGCCGCTCATATGAAAAGGGCATGCAGCATCTGAACGGGCAGGGCTTTCTGGATTACTGCCGCGTCCGCAAGGGCGCAAGCGGACTGCCCGCAAGCGAGCAGGGCGACGCAAACCGCGTCAACCGCCAGAAACGCATTCTGATCGCGCTCTTCCGGCAGATGCAGGCGGACAAATTGATCACCAAGATCCCGGAAATCATCGAGACGTTTGACGGCGACCTGTTTACCAACTGCACCGGCGGACAGACCGCGGCGCTCGCGGCGTTTGCGTACAATCTGGACGCTTCGAACATCGGCATGTATTCCATGAGCGGCAACTCCGCGTCCATGTTCCAATGGAACTTCGTGTTCACGGATCAGGCGAACCGTGTTGACATCATCAAAAAGGTCTACGGCGTGAACGCCAAGCGGTATACGCAGTATACCTACAACTACGCGCGCTACCGCTGGTGCGATATGCTGTATGAGAAATACATCGAACTGATCGATCCGCTGACGCATTATGTGCAGGCGCTGATCGACGAGGACGATCTGCTTCCGGAGTTCACATCGTCTCCGATCCCGACCGATCAGCCGACGGCGACGCCGAAGCCGACCGACAAACCGCCCGAACCGACGATCGAACCGCCGTCTGCACCGTCGACCGACGCGCCCGTTGAGACGCCGGCGGAAGGGAACGCCATCGGCGCGGTGAAACTTTCCGCGCACAGCGGCACACTGTACGGCACCGTGACGCCGGAGCCGACCCGCAAGTATTCGAGAGCGCAGCGCGAGCTGTTCGAGACGTATAAGATCTACGTCAAGGAACTCAAGGAACTGCATGCGGAAGCGGATAAGGAAGCAAACAAAGCGCGCAACGGCAGCAGCAACTCGTTAAGCTCCGTAGGCCAGGCATACCTCAAGAAGCTCGCGGAGACCCAGACGATCGCCATTGAAGTGGCAAGAACGTTCAGCTACTCGAAGGTCAAGAACTTCATGCAGCCGTTCGGTCCGACCGCATCCGGATGGAGCAACTCGCCCTGGGCGGTCAATTACGGACGAGACAAGAACTTCAACGAAGTCATCGTCGATTTCAACTAAATCTATATTGACAAATATCAAAACAGATGCTAAAATGAGTTCGATAAATATCGAAATGAATGGAGGCATCTGTTTGTGATTTCCTATGAAGCATACTGCAAAATCCTGGATGCGGAAGCAAGCCGCATGAAAGACCTTGCAAAGAAGGCAAAGGAGAGCGGCGACGAACGCGCGCACTCGGTGTATCTGATGCGCGCAAGCATGCTCGGCGACATGCTGAAGGCGCTGGGCAGAGTGGAGCTGGAGGGAAAGCGTCCGCGCGCGCTGGAAACGCTGGTCGAGTCGTTTTCGAACGAATCGGAGCAGCAGCGCAGATCGGGCGACTACGACGCCGCGGACCGCGCGGAACAGAAAGCGATCACGGTGCAGTTCGCGCTGGATGCGCTGCGCGGGGAGGCAGTGAGATGACGCGGGAAACGCTGGGACTGTTCAAAACGCTGGCGGACGAGACGCGGCTTAGGATTCTGTGCTCGCTGTCCGAGCGGGATCTGTATACGGAGCTTTTAGCGGAGCGGCTGTGTCTGTCTCCTGCGACGGTGTCGTTTCACATGAAGAAACTGATGCAGGCGGGACTCGTCGATGCGCGTCGGGAACAGTACTATACGGTCTATTCGCTGAAAAAGGACCTGCTTTCACATACGCTGATGGACTTCATCGGCACGCAGGGGGACGATAAGACGGCGGAGCAGCTTCGCGAGGAGCAGTACCGGCGCAAGGTTCTGAACACCTTTATGCCGGGCGGCGTCTGTACGCAGATGCCGGCACAGCTGAAAAAGCGTCTCATCGTATACCGGGAGATCTTCAACCGGTTTGATCCGAGGCGCACCTATACGGAGAAGGAGGTCAACGCGGTCATCTCCGAAATGCATGAGGACTACTGCACGGTTCGCCGCGGGTTTGTCGGCATGGGCTGGATGCACAGGGACAAGGGGATTTACTCGATCGATCCGAACCCGGACTTTGAAAACAGCAGCGGAGCGCTGTCATAACGCTATGGAACATCTGTATGACTACGGGATTCTGAATACACAGGCCGATCCGCGTTTTGGAGCGCGGCGATACGGGCGGTTCGGCAACCTTGCGAAGAACGGATGCGGCATGATCGCGCTCTATAATGTGGAACGCGCGGCACACGCCGAAACGCGGTTCGATCGGTATTACGCCGCCCGAAAAACGATCAAGACTAACCTGTTCGGTCTTCTGGGCACGCGCCCGTCGACGGTGCGAAAAACATTGGAAGCAAAGGGATTTTCCGTCGAATCCATGCGTCCGAAACAAGCGATGTCCGATCAGCCGTTCGACGCGGTGATCGTGCTGTACTGGTATTGGTTCGGCGCACACTATGTCGCAGGCATTCGGAATCCGGACGGGACCTATACGTTCTACAACCAGTTCGTAACGCCGTCGGCAATGCGGCTTTCAGCGTTTCTCCGGTATCTGCAGAAAAAGAAGCGGCATTTGGTTCGCGTTTGGGGCATTCGGAATCCGGAAACGGAAAACACGCGGCAATGCTGAACGGACGGCGGGAAGATTTTTTGAGAAAATATGATTTTTCACTTGACAACCGCCCGTTGAACGACTAAAATAACAGGGTACGCAATGCCGTACATGCGCTTGTAGCTCAGTGGATAGAGTGCCCGGCTACGAACCGGTAGGTCGCAGGTTCGAATCCTGCCAGGCGCGCCACGTCGTCGCAAGTCTCACTTGGCTTGCGACGACTTTTTTCTTTCAGAAACAAGTCATCGCGTCGCGTATGCTCGACTTGCTCCTCCTCTCCGCAAACGATCACGCTCGGTTCGCCTGTTCGCTTGCAAGCGCGCTCACGACGGCTCACTGTCGCTACCAATCGTTTGCGGGTGCGCGCCTCCGGCGCTATTTGCTCGGTTGTAAACGCCCTCGCAACGAAAACCTTTCGCTATCAACCTTTTGCGGGTAAAACCGTTTCAGCATTTGTACGAGTCGTCGCAAACGATCACGTTTGCTTTTTCTGCACGGTTTTGGGATGAACGGATTCGATTTGCGGCAGAATACAGAAAAACGGTATCGGAGGCAACGATGGGATCTGTTTGGAACGAAACGGCGAAATTGCGCGCGTTCCCGGCGTTGGACCGGGATCTGCACGTCGACGTACTCATCATCGGCGGCGGCATGGCGGGGGTTTTGACCGCATACCGGCTGGAGCAGGCGGGCGTTGATTACGCGCTGTGCGAAGCGGAGACGCTCGGCGGCGGCACGACGAAGAACACGACGGCGAAGATCACAAGCCAGCACGGACTGATCTATGAGAAGCTGATTCGCGCGTTCGGCGAACAGAAGGCGAAGCTGTATTACCGCGCGAACGAGGAAGCGATCGAAGCGTATCGGACGCTGTGTCAAACGATCGACTGCGATTTTGAGCAAAAGGACAATTGGATCTATACGCTTGACGACGCCGAAAAGATCGAAAGCGAGCTTTCGGCGCTGCAAAAGCTCGGTATTTCTGCCAAGCGGGAGGATACGCTTCCCTTGCCGTTCGACATAGCCGGCGCAATCCGGTTTTCGAACCAGGCGCAGTTTCATCCGCTCCGGTTTCTATCCGGGATCTCGGAGGGACTGCGCGCGTTTGCGCATACGCGCGTACGCGAACTGAAGAAACGAAAGGGCGGGATCGTTGCCGTCACAAGCGGGGGAACGGTCTGCGCAAACCGCGTGATCGTCGCGACGCATTTCCCGTTTCTCAATAAGCACGGCGCGTATTTTGTCAAGCAGTATCAGCACCGCTCCTATGTGATCGCGCTCGAACACGCGCAGCACGTTGACGGAATGTACCTGGACGATGATGAAAAAGGATTATCGTTTCGCGCATACCGCGATCTGCTCCTGATCGGCGGCGGAAGCCATCGGACCGGCAAGCCGGGCGGCGGGTATCAGGAACTGAAACGCTTTGCCGAACGGCAGTATCCGGACGCGACCGTCCGGTACGCGTGGGCGGCGCAGGACTGCATGACGCTGGATTCCGTGCCGTATATCGGGCGGTATTCTGCGGGGACGGACGGCCTGTATGTTGCGACCGGCTTCAACAAATGGGGCATGACCGGATCTATGGTCGCGGCAGGACTGTTGTGCGATCTGATGACCGGCACGAAAAACCCGTATGAAGAACTATTCTCTCCGTCGAGGACCGTGCTTCGTCCGGCGCTGTTTTCAAACGCGTTTGAGGCCGTTCTGGGACTGATCACGCCGACCGTACCGCGCTGTCCGCACTTGGGCTGCGCCCTGCACTGGAACGCGGAGGAGCACAGCTGGGACTGCCCGTGCCACGGTTCACGGTTTTCCGCGGACGGCGCGCTGATCGATAATCCGGCAACAGGCGACCTGAAGGCGGTGCGAAAATGAGCAACCGTCTGAAGTACGAAACGAGTCCGTATCTTTTGCAGCATGCCGAAAACCCGGTCGATTGGTATCCGTGGGGCGAAGAAGCGTTCCAAAGAGCGCGGGACGAGGACAAGCCGGTCTTTCTCAGCATCGGGTACTCCACCTGCCACTGGTGTCACGTCATGGCGCGGGAGAGCTTTGCGGACGAAGCGACGGCGGCGATCCTGAATCGCGGGTTCATTTCGATCAAGGTGGATCGGGAGGAACGGCCGGATATCGACAACGTGTACATGGCGGTCTGCCAGGCGCTGACCGGCAGCGGCGGCTGGCCGCTTTCGCTCTTTCTGACGCCGGAGAAGAAACCGTTTTTCGCGGGGACATACTACCCGAAGACCGCACAGTACGGCATGGCAGGGTTTTGCGATCTTTTGCGTGCGATCGAGGAGGCGTGGGCGCATGACCGGGAGAATCTGATCCGCTCTGCGGATGCGCTGACCGCCGTGTTCAAAGAGCGCGAGAGCCGCAGGACGCCGTCCGAACCGGAGAACCTGATCGAACGCGGAATGAGCGGACTTGTGAACAGCTTTGACCGCACATGCGGCGGATTCGGACGCGCGCCGAAGTTTCCCACGCCGCAAAACCTGCTGTTTTTACTGCAGCAGTATGAGAAAACCGGCGACGCGCATGCGCTGCACATGGCGTCGTTTACGCTCGAGCGGATGTACGCGGGCGGGATATTCGATCATATCGGCGGCGGGTTTTGCCGCTATTCGACGGATCGCAGATTTCTCGTTCCGCACTTTGAGAAAATGCTGTACGACAACGCGCTGTTGATTCTTGCGTACAGCAAAGCGTTTGAACTGACCGAAGACCGGCTCTTTTTGGATGTTGCGGAGCGGACCGCGGAGTTTCTGCTGCGTGAAATGCGCGCGCCGGACGGCGGCTTCTACAGCGCGCAGGATGCGGACGGCGAGGGACAGGAAGGCATGTATTACGTTCTGACGCCCGGGGAAACCGTTTCCGTGCTCGGAAAGCAAGCGGGCGAGGCGTTCAATGCGCAGTATGACATCACGCCGGAGGGCAACTTTGAGGGCAAGAGCATCCCGAATCTACTGAATCACCCAAGGGAAACGGAACGCTTTGAGGCGGAAAAACAGGCGCTGTTCGCGTATCGCAAAGGGCGTGTGCGTCTTTCGACCGACGACAAGATCCTGACCTTCTGGAACGCGCTGGCGATCACGGCGCTGTGCGCTCTGTATCGCATAAGCGGCAAGGATCGATACCTTAATGCGGCGCTTTCTTCGAACGACTGTCTTGCGCGAAACGCCGTGCAGGGCGACATACTGTACGCAAGCGTCAAGGACGGCGTCCAGGGCAGCCGCGCGTTTTTGGACGATCACGCTGCCGTGGCGCTGATGAAGATCGCGCTGTATGACGCAACGCTTGCGCGCGGGTATCTTAACGAGGCGGTACAACATGCGCAGACTGCGATCAGGGAGTATGCGGACTTCGATTCGGGCGGGTTCTTCTATTCGGGATCGGAAAACGAAGCGCTGCTGTTTCGGTTCAAGGAAACCGCCGACAACGCGTTGCCGAGCGGAAAC
This sequence comes from uncultured Clostridia bacterium, assembly GCA_905235205.1. Lineage (GTDB taxonomy): Bacteria > Bacillota > Clostridia > Christensenellales > CAG-138 > UBA3792. The sequence goes on from CAJOKM010000011.1 coordinate 10,082, forward strand.
TCGATCATGGCATATGTGCTTTCCAGGCTCAGCGTTCTGAAGCCCGACGCGCTGAATAAAGATGTCGTTGAAAAGCAGTTTGCCTATCTGAAGACGCAGGCGGTGCTCGGACCGACCGCGCACACGGCGTTTCTCATTGCGCTCTCGGACCGGGAACGGCCGCCGGTAAAAATCGTTGCCGTCGGGGCAGAGGATCCGAAGGAGATTGCGCGGCTTGCGCCGCTCGGATCAAACGTCATTCTGCTCGATCAAAAAACCGCCGAGTATCCGCTTTTGAACGACCGGCAGACGTTTTATCTCTGCCGCGGGTTTACCTGCCTTCCGCCGGTAAACGAACTCAAAAGGGACATGCTTTTGCGAACCTGATTCGCTTCCGCCCGAATCCGCGCCGTTTATGCCTGCACATCCGAACGGAGGAACCGTATCAGCGCAAAAGCGGTAAAAGCGGATTCGCGAAAACGGCGGTTCGCCCCAGAAACGACAGCTGCAATTCGGGAGGTTCAGTCTTGACAAAGCGGTTTTTGATCAACGGAATGCTGACGGCCTTATGCGTATGCCTGCTTGCCTGCGACATGCACATGGACCAAACACCGATAAAAGCGCCGGATTCGGCGTCTGTGATTGGCACACCGGAACCGGGCAAACCCGCGATTCCGGAGAAGACAGCCGTTTTGACGCCGACGCCTGCACCGACGCCCGAACCGAAGCCGTTTACCATGCTTTGGATCGCGGACACGCAGAACTACGCGTACCTGAGCGATGAAGGGCTGAAATCAATCGTCGGGTATGCGATCGAAAAAAAGAACGAGCTGAATCTCATCGCGGTCCTGCACAGCGGGGACGTCGTCGAAAACAACGCAAAGGATACGGAATGGGAAAAGATCAGAACAGACCTTGAGCCGTTGCGCGGGAACATCCCGTTCTATTGCGTCTGCGGCAACCACGACCTCGGGTACGGAACGGGAGAGGCGGCTGTCCGGCAGAAAGGGTACGGGCAGTATTGTAAGTATGATCTGTGCGACGTTCGCGCCGAAGAGCAGCGGTACAACAACGGCGAATGCTGGTATCGGTTTTTAGAGGAGCAGCAGCTTCTGCTGGTCGGGATCGGCTGGCCTTTGGACAAAGAGGACCCGGCGCGGCTTGAATGGCTCGATCGCGTTCTTGACGCGTACGCCGCGTATCCCGCCTTGATTCTGACGCACAATTATCTGTACAACAACGGACTCTTGTCGACCGGCGGCACGAAGCTCGAACGGGAGGTCGTCTCGCGCCATGCGAATATCCGTCTGCTGCTTTGCGGGCATCATAAGGGGATCCGGAGACTGCAGCAAACCTACGAGGACGGAAGCAGAACGTTTACCGCGGTCATGTACAATCTGCAGCTGGACAAAATAAACGGCATCGGATACTGTATGCTGCTGACGTTTGACCCGATCGGAAGGAGTGTCTCGTTTACGAGCTATTCGCCGTACTTTGACGACTACAATTACCTCAGTAAACCGGATATAGAAACGTTCGTACTGGAGAACGCGTTCTGAGCCCCGCCACAGCGATTTTCAAGCGGGAATGCAGAACCAATGTTCTTAAATTTGTAACATTCTATTTGCTTTTTTGTCGCAAATAGGGGGTATACTGTATTTGTGGAATCAGTAGGATTCCGATTACCCGAACGGCAAGGAGGAGAGGGTATGCATATTTTTCTGGGTATTGTGATGATTGTGCTTTCGCTGCTTCTGGGAGCAATCGGATACTTGATCGCCATGCGCGGAAAGTATGCGCTGATCAACAACTTCATCATGCAGCGCAATGCGGGCAAGGTGGACAACGCGTATGCGCAGCGGGTCGGCTGGATCGAGCTGTTTGCAGCGGTGTATTTTCTGCTGTTCGGGATTCTGGCGCTGTGCATCAACAGCACGGGCTTTGCGCTGACCGTATTCATCATCGGCGTGGTGCTGCTCGCGGCTGCGGCGCTTCTGAACCTGTTTTTAGGCAAACGCCGGGCATAAGACCGTTCTTTGAAATCAAGGCGCAGCTTGCGCCTTTTTTGTTTGCAAAACGCTTGCTTTTTTGGGGATATGATGATACAATAATATTCTAAAAAAGAATATGCCTTATCAAGAGTGACGGAGGGACGGGCCCTGTGAAGTCCGGCAACCTGCAAAAATAGCAAGGTGCCAATTCCCGCAGCGTAAGCTGAAAGATGAGATGAAGGTCGGCTCATCTCGGTGAGCTTTTTTCTTTGTCGGTAAGGCGGAAAAGAGGGAGTATGAAAAAAACACTGTTCACCAGCGAGTCGGTCACGATCGGGCATCCGGACAAGATCTGCGATCAGATCAGCGACGCTGTGCTCGACGCGATCCTGAAGGAGGACCCTTCGGCGCGCGTTGCGTGTGAAACCGCCTGCACGACAGGGCTTGTGCTGGTCATGGGCGAGATCACGACGGACTGTTACGTGGATATCCAGAGCATCGTGCGCAAAACGGTCTGTGAGATCGGCTATGACCGCGCCAAGTACGGATTTGACGGCAGCACCTGCGGCGTGATCGTCGCGCTTGACGCGCAGTCGGACGACATCGCGCTCGGCGTCGACCGCTCGCTTGAGAGCAAGCAGGGACTGGAGACCGATCCGCTCGATACCGGCGCGGGGGATCAGGGCATGATGTTCGGCTACGCGTGCGACGAAACGCCGACGCTGATGCCGCTGCCGATCGACCTTGCGCACGCGCTGACGCGCAAGCTCGCCAAAGTGCGCCAAAACGGTACGCTTTCGTACCTTCGACCGGACGGCAAAGCGCAGGTCACGGTGGAGTATGCGGACGGCAAGCCGGTGCACATCGACACCGTTGTGGTTTCCACACAGCACGACGAGCGCGTCACGCATGAGGAGCTTGAAAAAGACATCCTGGAGAACGTCATCCGACCCGCGCTTCCGAGGGAACTGTTCGATGACAAGACGCGCGTGCTGGTCAATCCGACCGGACGGTTTGTCATCGGCGGACCGCAGGGGGATTCCGGACTGACCGGGCGCAAGATCATCGTCGATACCTACGGCGGCTACGCACGTCACGGCGGCGGCGCGTTCTCGGGCAAGGACCCGACCAAGGTCGATCGGAGCGCAAGCTATATGGCGCGTTATATCGCAAAGAACATCGTTGCGGCAAAGCTCGCGTCCCGGTGTGAACTGCAGGTCGCGTACGCGATCGGCGTCGCGCAGCCCGTGTCTGTGCTCGTCGATACGTTCGGTACCGGTACCGTGCCGGATGAAACGCTCGAACTGGCGGTCCGGCAGGTCTTTGATTTTCGCCCGAAAGCGATCATCGAAGCACTGGACCTGCGCCGCCCGATCTATGAGCAGACGGCGAAAAACGGGCACTTCGGCAATCCCACGTTCCCGTGGGAACGGACGGACCGCGTCGACGCGCTGAAAGCCGCGGTGGAAAAACTCAAGTAATCAAAGGACAAAAAACGGGGGAGCAGACCGCTCTCCCGTTTTTGCATATTCGATTATAGGTTTTTGATCGCGTCGACGACGGTGTTGAGATGCATGCCGAACGACGCCTTGACGAGGATCGTGTCCCCGTCCGAAAGCAGCGCCGGAAGGTCGTTCAGAAGCGCGTCGACCGAATCGTACGCGTCCTTTGGGTCGAACGCGGCGTTTTTTGCAAGCGCGCCCACGGTCAGCATCCGGTCGACGCCGCAGCGTCTTGCGTATTCGCCGATGCGCGCGTGGAACGCGGGCGCGTCCGGACCGAGCTCCAGCATATCGCCGAAGATGCAGACCTTCCGTCCGCTCGCGGTTTTCAGCACGTCGAGCGCCGCTTCCATCGAGGTCGGATTACAGTTATACGACCCGTCGATGATCGTGAATCGCCCGGTATGCAGCACGCCGGCGCGGCCAGCGCCCGGTCGGAACGCGGCAAGCGCGCGGAGCGCGTCGTCATCCGAAACGTTCAGCAGATGCGCGACGCAAAGGGCCGCAAGCGCGTTTTGCACCATGTGCTTTCCGGCGACCTGCAGCGTCACTAAAAGACGCTTTGAAAAGCCTTCCGCAAGGAACGACACGCCCTCGAGACCCCGCTCTTCTATCTGCACCGCGCGCATGGAAACGCCTTCGGAAAGACCGTAGGTAATTGCGTTCGGGATCGTCCTCAATAGATCGTCGTCGCCGTTTGCAATGACCGCGCCGTTTGGACGCAGGTGGTTGAGCATCTCGGTCTTGCCGCGGAAAATGCCTTCGCGCGAGCCGAAGAACTCGATGTGCGCTTCGCCGATGTTCGTAAACAGACAGATCGTGGGTTCGGCAACGCGCGCGATCGCGTCGATCTCGCCGAAATGGTTTGTGCCGAGCTCCATGACCGAGACCTGATGCTGTTTGTTCAATTGCAGGACCGTTGTCGGTACGCCGGTCTGGTTATTGAGGTTGCCGACGGTTGCATGCGTACAAAACGTCGTTTCCAGAACGGCTTTCACCATTTCCTTCGTCGTCGTCTTGCCGACGCTGCCCGTAATGCATACGACAGGCAGATCGAACCGTTCGCGGTGCAGCTTTGCGACGTTCTGATAGGCAAGCACCGTGTTTTCGACGCGGATGTGCGGGTATGGAACGTCGGTGTCGGAGACGGAAAGCAGCGCGCCCTTTGCCATTGCGTCGGGGATGAACTGATGCCCGTCGAACGTCTCGCCGCGGATCGCGACGTACGCCATGCCGGGCGTGAGCGCGCGCGTATCGATGGTGAGCCCGTGTATCACGGGATCGCCGAATCCGGACGGCGCGACGAGCGTGCCGCCTGTGGCGGTCAGGAGTTGTTTGATCGTAAAATCAGCCATGATACTTTTGAAGCGACAAACGGATGATCGTGTCGCACAGCTGTTCATAGGAGTATCCGACGACCGCGGCCTCCTGCGGGAGCAGGGAGGTAGGGGTCATGCCGGGCAGCGTGTTCGCTTCGAGACAGTACGCTTTTCCGTCGTCGGTGAGCAGAAAATCGACGCGTCCGTACACGGACAGCCCTAAAAGCCGGAACACCGAACGCGCGGTCTGCTGAATCCGTTCGGCGATCAGAGGATCGACGTCGGCGGGCGTTACCTCACGCGCCGCGCCCTGCTGATACTTGTTTTTGTAATCGTAGAACCCGTGCAGGGGAATGATCTCGATGAGCGGCAGCGCGGTATCGTTCAGCACGCCGCAGGAGAGCTCGCGGCCGTGTATGTATTCCTCGATGAGCACGGAAGGCTCAAGCGAAAACGCAAGCCGCAGCGCGTTTTGAAGCTCTGCACGCTCGCGCACGACGGAAACGCCGATCGACGAACCGCCGTTGCACGGTTTGACGACGCACGGAAGCGTAACGGACGCGGGATCGAACGGTTCGCCGGCGCGCAGCAGCATGCCCCGCGGGGTCAAGATGCCCGCTTTTAAGAACATCTGCTTGCTGATCCATTTGTCCATGGCGGCCTTGCAGGCGTCGGCGCCGGAGCCTGTGTAGCGGATGCCGCGCGCGTCAAAGAACGCCTGCAGTTTTCCGTTTTCACCGCAGTCGCCGTGCAGCGCCATATAGACGATGTCTGCCTGTTCGCACAGCTCGGGTACGTTGAGCCCGATATAGTCGTTGAATCCGGTTTTTCTCGAACGCCGCAGCGCGTCCAGATCGGGTTCGCTTTCCGAGATCCGGTACGGCGCGGGCGCAAAGGCGCGCGCGAACAGATCGGTTTTTCCGTCCCAGTCCGGAACACCGAAAAACAGATCGACCAGGATTGCCCGGTGTCCCAATGCCAGCAGCGCATTGCATGCCATCGTTCCGCTGGACAGCGAAACGTCGCGCTCGTGAGACAGTCCCCCTGCCAAAACAACAATTTTCATACACGATACCTCGTATCTTACTTTATACCATACTTTGCGCTGTATGACAAACGAATCTTTTGTGAACGCGACTGTTTACGGGTTCGATACAATTCTTTTGCGATTGGTGGTTGAAAATCGGGAAAGAATTGCGTACAATGATAGGGGTATGCCGTCGGACTCCGGGGTGTTCGGCGTCGGCTCGGAAAGGCGAATATGAAACGGATCGTTTCTCTGCTTCTCACTGCCGCGCTGCTTTTTTCGGGGTGTGCAAGGTTCCCGCTTTCTGCGGTCGCCTCGGCATATCTGTATCAGAAGCCGCAAAGCAAACACACCGATCTGTGCTTTTCGGACCTTGCGGATGCGTCCCTTGACGCCGAAGCGGAGATCGCTCGCGTAAACGAGCTGCTTGGCTGCATTCAAAGCGAAACGATCGACGCGAAACAGGCGCAGCATGAGCTTGACGAGCGGATTGAGGCGTACCGGACGCTTCGCACGGACGCGGCGATCGCCTATGTGCGCTACTGTCGCGACGTGACCGATTCGACTCGCAAACAGGCGTATGAAACGCTGTCGGTCGCCGTCGAAACGCTCGGAGGGCTTTTGACCGACGCGCAGTGCATCCTGATGCGCGATCCGGCGCTTTCGGACGTGTATGACGCAAAGACGCGTGAAAAGATCGCGCGCGCAAGCGCGCTGTACGATCCGTCGATCCGACCGCTGCTCGAACGCGAGCGCGCGCTGATCGGCGCGTACGAAACGCTCGGCGCAACGTTCTCGATCGAGTACGGCGGGCGGCAGTGGACGGAGCAGGAGATCCTGTCGGACGAAACACTGTCCTACGCGGCGTTTCGCGAACGCTACGACGCGTACTGCAGCGCGTTCAACGCAGAAGCCGGCGCGATCTATCTGGAACTGATCGCCGTTCGGAACGACATGGCGCGCATGCTCGGGTTTCCCTCGTATGCCGAATACGGGTACGCCTGCGCCGACCGCGCGTATTCGACGGCGGACGCCGCTCTGTTCTCCGGACGCGTGCAGCGCGACGCGGTGCCGCTGTTCAAGGCAATGCTTCCGGCATACTTCGACGCGGCGGGACGGCTGTACGGCGCGGTGTTCACAAGGGAACTGACCGAAAAGCGCGTTAAGACTGCGCTTCTTGAACTGCTGCCGGAGCTCAATGAGCCGTGGACGTACATGTACGCGCACGGAATGTACGATTTTGACGTGTCGGAAAACCGCATGCCGGGCAGTTTCACAACGTACTTTGACCGCTACGGCGCGCCGTTTCTGTTCACGTCGTGGAACGACACGTATGAAATGCCCGCAACGCTGCTGCATGAGTTCGGGCATTACGCGCGGTATTATTTCTCCGGCGCGGCGGGCGATCCGCTCGACCTTGCGGAGATCGACTCGCAGGGACTTGAGCTGCTTGCGACGGCTGCGTATGACGAGCTGTACGGCGCGCTGAAGGACGCGGCAAAGACGGCTGCGCTGTTCTTTGCGCTGTATACCCTGATCGGCGGATGCGCACAGGACGCGTTTGAACGGTACGCGTACGGAACGGACGGCGTCACGCTCGACGATCTGAACGCCGCTTACGGACAGATCTGCGCGGCGTACGGACTCGATCTGCTGGGCTCGGACGGACGGTCGTGGGCGCAGATCCCGCATACGTTTCAGTCGCCGATGTACTACGTAAGCTATGCGGTCAGCATGGTTGCGGCGCTGGAGCTGTTCGTTCTTGCCGAACAAAGCGTTCCGGACGCGGTGACGGCGTACCGGTCAATCCTTCGTCGGGACGCCGGGGCGGCGCTTTTTGACACGGTCCGCGCCGCGGGACTTTCGGATCCGGTCGATCCCGAAACGGTTACGCGGCTGATGCGCGGTTTGGTTGAACGTATTACTTCTTTGGATGAGATGAGGAAGGACCTGTAAAATGAAACGATTGTTCTGTTTCCTGCTGGCACTGTGCACGGTGATTCTCTGCGTTCCGCCTGCGGCGGGCGAAGACTCGTTTACCGTCTCATACGCGATTCCGGGCAAACAGCCGGACAGCCGGCTTACCGACTTCGACGTAATGACGCGCATCACGGTCAAGCGCAACAAGCCGATCACGGTGACCCTGTCTAACGCGGGCGAGGGACGCACGGTCTATCTGGACTGGTTCACACCGCCGGAGGACGCCGAATTGAAACAGCTGGACGCGGGCGGCAAGGAACTGACCGCAACACCGTTTGTTGCGTCCGAAGCGTACAGCGAAGCGATTCCGCTGGACGCAAACTGCACCAGGCTTGTGCTGAGCGCAAAGAAAGCGGACTGCACGGTATCCACTCTGATCGTATCCGAATCGGAACCCGCCGATCCGGACGGATGGCTGTACCGGGCGCCTGCGTCATGCGACATGCTGTTCGTTGCGCCGACGCCGTCGGACGTGATGGAGTCGTTCGGGCCGGTGCTTGCAACGTACGGCACAGCGCACGGCGTTTCGATCGGGATCGTTTGCATGACGGTCGATTACCGGTACCGGCTCAAGGAGCTCGAGCACGCGCTTTTCGCAATGGGACTGACCGACGCGCCGATCGTGCTCGGCTGCTTTGACAACAACTATCTGGTCCGGGAGGAGATCCATAAACGCTGGGCGGCAAGCAAGCCTGCGGACAAGCTTTCCGCACTGATCGACACGCTTGCGCCGAAGGTCGTTGTGACTGTGGGAGAGCAGGCGAATGATCCGCGCGCCGAGGAAACGCTGGCGATCGTCAAGAGCGCAGCGGCGTCACATCTGGTTCAAAAGCTTTACGTCGCGTCGGGGTCCGGCACAACGGCGATCGACTGCACGGTCAGGCTGCCCGCGCTGTCGGGAGCTTCCGCGCGGCAGTTTGCGCAGGCGGCGTACGGAAAAATGCAATCGCGGGGCATGTACCGGATCAAGCTTACGGACAAGCCCGCGTTCCGTCTCGAATCCCAAACGGTCGGCGCCGATCGCGAAGGGACCGATCTTTTGGAGAACATCGACCTGAACACGCTTGCGCATTATGAAGCCGCAACGCCGGAGCCTGTTGCGACGGATACGCCGTCGCCGTCGCCGGAAACGACGCAAGCTGCGACCGCCGCGCCGGCAGGGGCTGGCTCGATCAGCATCACGGAGATCACAACGCCTGCGCCGACGCCGGCGCCGAGCGAAGCGCCGGAGCAAAAACGCGGACTGTTTTCCTGCGCGGGCGTCGCGGTAACGCCTGCTCCGACCGAAGCGCCGACACAGGAACCGACCCCGGAACCGACGGCGGAACCGACGCCCGAACCGACGGAAGAACCGACGCCGGAGCCGACGGAAGAACCGACCCCGGAACCGACGCCGGAGCCGACGGAGGAACCCGCGGTTGAATTTGAGCCGACCAACTTTGACGAACACTTTATCAACGACGGCAGCGGCGAGTTCGTCTCGTTCGACAACGAGAACGGCGAATGGATCTACCGCTCGGAGATCCTCGCGGTGGAGATCACGCGCACGTCGAGGACCTATCCGGTCGGCAGCGGCGGCAAGACCAAGCCGGTGACCTACTTTGTCGCGCACATCTATGAGCGCGGCTACGACAGCTTCCGTCCGACGTTCGGGTCCTGGCGGCACAACGGCATCGATCTTCGCGACGCGGTCGAAATGGCGACGGACGCGAAATGTGTGCTGTGGGTAACGGGCGACAACATCATCAACGCGGACGCCGAGAAGAAGGGCACGCTGATCCGCGACGGATACCTGTTCCAGAAAGCGGCGCGGATCAACTCCTGCTGGCTCGATCCGAAAACGCACGAACTCAAGATCGTGCATAAGAACGAGGTATCCGCGGAGGATCTTCTGGAGAGCGGCGTAGAGAACTGCTACTCGTTCGGTCCGGTCATCATCGAGAACGGCAGGATCACCAAGGACGCGGTGCAGACGCGGCGCGAAGTGAATCCGCGCACGATGATCGGCATGATCGAACCGGGGCATCTGGTTGCGGTCGTGGTCGACGGCAGACAGCCCGGATACAGCGAGGGTATCAGCGGCAGCGAAGGCGCCGATCTGATGAACGAGCTCGGCTGTCAGGTCGCGTATAACCTCGACGGCGGCATTTCCGCCACGATGATCTTCATGGGCAATAAGATCAACCGCCACGGTACGGAGCGCTACAACGGACTCGCGTCCACACCGCGCACCATGCCCGACGGACTGACCTGGGGATACTCCGAGCAGTGCGGCACATTCCGTAACCTGCAGGAGGACAACGGCTGATTTGATGATGGAACAAAAGACGACCGAAAACCGACGCGTCAAAAACCTGCTTCTCTTAGGCGGGGCGGTGCTGTTCGTCGCGCTTTCGGTCGTTTTGCTGCTCGTGCTGCGCCCGGACGCGGGCGCGAGGGACCGGTTTGTGATCCGGTACGGAAACGAGCAGTCCCTGACCGTATTTGCGGATGAAACGCGCACGGTCGTGATCCGAAACGGCGCGATCGCAGAGGAGGCGACGGGGGAGAGCGGAGAAAACGTGATCCGCATTGAAGACGGAAAAGCGTGGATGCAAACCGCGACCTGCCCGCATCATGAATGCGTCAGGCAGGGCGTGCTGAGCGCGGAAACGGTGGGAACGCGGCCGCTCGGCACTTGGATCGTCTGCGCGCCGCACGGCGTGTCTGTCGAGTATGCCGGAGGTGCCGAATGAATGTACGCACCCTGACAAAAATGGCGCTTTTGACCGCCGTGTCGCTGATTCTCGGCTGGATCGATTCCATGATCCCGATCCTTCCGCAGATTCCGGGGATCAAGCTCGGTCTTGCAAACCTTGTTCTTCTGTATGCCGCGTTTTACATGACGCCGCTCGAGACCGTGCTTCTGATGCTTTTGAAGGTCGGACTTTCGTCGCTGCTGTTCGGAAACGCGGTTTCCGCGCTGTACGCGATCGCGGGCGGCGTGCTGTCAGTCGCGACCATGCTGCTGATGCGCCGCGTCAGGGGTATTTCGGTCATCACGGTCAGTACGTTCGGCGGGATTGCGCATATCATCGGGCAGTGCGCGATCGGATGTATTCTGCTTTCACCGAGGCCCGTGCTGACCTACGCGCCGTGGCTTTTGGTGTGCGGACTGTTGACCGGCGTTTTGCTCGGCGTGGGCGCGCGTGCGGCGTTTTACGGGATCGAACGGTACGAAAGGAGAAGGAGCGCATGAAACGACTGCCTTCACTGCTTGCGGCGCTTCTGACGCTTGCGTTTATCGGCTGCCGCGCTGAACAGCCGCATTCCGCGGTCGGCTACGCCTGCGACACGGTCGTCACGATCACCGCCTACGCGCCGCAAGAGACCGTAGACGCGGCGCTGGCGCTCTGTACGGCGTATGAATCCGTTCTGTCCAAAACCCGGGAAACCAGCGATATCTACGCGCTGAATCATGCAGACGGCGCGCCGATCGAGGTGCGCGACGAAACCGCAGAGGTTCTGCGGCTCGCGCTGGAGGTCGGGGAACAGAGCGAAGGCGCGTTTGACGTCACGATCGCGCCGCTCAGCGCGCTGTGGGATTTTCGCGCGGAAGAACCGTCCGTGCCGGATGCGGCGCTGCTTTCGGAAGCGTCCAAGCGTGTGGATGATAAAAACGTGACGATCGAGGGGAATACCGTAACCCTGCAAAACGGCGCCGAACTCGATCTCGGCGGCGTGGCAAAGGGTTATATCGCGGATCGCGTCGCCGAATACCTGTCCTCGCAGGGCGTGAGCGCGTTCTGTATCAATATGGGCGGCAACGTCGTCACGCACGGACGGAAACCGAACGGCGCCCTGTGGACGATCGGCATCCGCGATCCGAACGGCACGCCGGAGCAGAGCGAAGAGGTTTTGTCGGTCGAAAGCGCCGCAGTCGTCACCAGCGGCAACTATGAGCGATTTTTCCTGCTCGACGGCGTGCGCTACCATCATATTCTCGACCCGGACACCGGCATGCCGATCCAAAACGGTCTGGCGTCGGTCACGATCGTCGGAACGGAATCCGCGCTGTGCGACGCGCTGTCCACGGCATGCTTCGTGCTCGGAGAACAGGCGAGCATTCCGCTGCTCGATCGCTATGACGTCCGCGCGATCTTCCTCTATGAGAACGGTTCGCGATCCGCGTATCCGCGTGAACGATAAACCAAAAGCGCCCGACCGGCCGGTCGGGCGCTTTTGCGTATCGATGCTTATTCGAGTGTAAAGAATGCCTGTTCCCCATGGACACTCACAACGTGCAGCACCGGGGTGTGCTCGGTGACCAGCGGCAGCAGGATCGGCAGTTTCGGCGCGCAGTTTGTATATTCGGCATGGAAACACGCGCCTTCCACGTAGCCGGATGCGGCGTAGATCGGCGCGGCGTCCTTTGCGGAGAACGCGGTCTTTTTCAGTGAAACGAACCTCCGTTCGCCCTTTGAGACAATGTCAGCGGAGATCCTGCACGGCGTCCGGTCGACCGGATAGCGGATCGTAAGCGCATGCGGCGCTTCGTCGGTCAGTGTCGGCGCGCTTGTGATGCCGAGCTGCCTTTTGCGCAAAAGCGCGCAGGCGACGGGACTCTGATCCACCGCGATGAACCGCCGGTCGAGCTTTGTCGCGACCGCGGCGGTCGTGCCGCTGCCGGAGAACAGATCGAGCACAAGATCGCCCGGCTCCGAGGAAGCGGACAGAATGCGTCGAAGCAATGCCTCCGGCTTCTGTGTGGCAAAGCCGGTGCGTTCGCGATCCTTCTGCTGCAGATGCTCGATATCCGACCAGACGTCGGACGGATAGATCAGCGAATCCTCGTAATAGGTGTAGGTCTTGCCGCCCGAGCGGATCGAAAACCCGATGCGCCCGTCCTCGTCGATGAACCGTTTCATGTGGTTGCGGCGCTCGGGACCGCGCGGCGTGCCCACGGCCTTGATATTGAACAGCACTTTTTTGCTCTTGCGGTAGAACAGGATCGTGTCATGCTTTCTGGGATAGCAGCGCGTCGCGCGGCCGCCGGAGCGGTACGCCCAGACGATCTCGTTCATAAAGTTCGCTTCGCCGAAGATCTCGTCGAGCAGCAGACGCGCCTTGTGCGACATACGGTAGTCAAGATGCAGATAGATCGAGCCTTTCGGATCCAGAAGCCGGTGGCAGCCAAGAAGAATGCGCTTGAGCCAATCAAGATATTCGGCTTCGTCAAGCTTGTCCTCATACAGAACGACGGTCTGCGCCTGCTTGCCCTTGCCGATCTTCATTTTAAACGACTCGCCGGTGCGAAACGGCGGGTCGAGGTAGATCAGCCGGACGCCTTGCTCATACCGGTCGATGAGCGTTTCCAGCGCGTCCAGCGCGTTTGCCGTGATAAACTGCCCGCCGCCGCCAGCGGGGTGGAACTCCTCTGTACAATAAACGCGCATAGCTGCCTCCGTCGCTTTTTCTATATTGTACAACATCCTGTGTGGAAATACAAGCAAAAATCCCATATCTTGTGTATCTTTTTCGCTCTTCTGCGGATGGATTCGCCGCGTGAGAACGCGAAAAAAGAATCGGGGGAATCTCAAAAAAACACTTGACAATTCGACGCAAAACGGATAGAATATCCCACGGTAAAGTTCCGTCGCCAAAGACAGCCGGTAGCGCATTGCGTGTAAATCCTGCCGAGGTAGATCAGAAAGCACCTTTTGTTTTCGAGTCCTCCGCCATGCGACGGAGGGCTTTTCACATTAGAAGGAGGTGCAACCATGGCAAATGCAAAGATTCTTGAAATGAAGGCTGCGAAGGTCGCGGAAGTTGCGGACAAGATCAAAAGCGCAAAGTCCGTCATTCTGTTCGACTATCGTGGACTGACCGTTGCCGAGGATACCGCGCTCCGCTCCGAACTGCGCAAGGAAAACATTGAGTACGTTGTGCTGAAGAACCACTGTGTCCGCCGCGCGCTGGAAGCGATCGGTATTGAGGGCGCAGACGACATGCTTCACGGCACCAACGCGTTCGCGTTCGGATACGACGATGCGGTCACACCGGCAAGAATCCTCAAGGGATTCATCAAGAAGGCGAAAAAGTGCGAGTTCAAGGGCGGCATCGTGGAAGGCAAGGTTTCCACGCCCAATGAAGTCGAAGCGATCGCCGATCTGCCGAGCCGCGAAGTGCTCATCGCACGGATGCTGGGCAGCATGCTGTCGCCGATCTCCGGTCTTGCAATCGTGCTCGACCAGATCGCGAAGAAGAACGGTTCCGAAGACGCCGCGCCCGCCGCGGAAACTGCGGAAAACTAACGACCGAAACGGCATAGCCGTACAAACAAAAACAAATAAAAATTTTAAAGGAGAATTATCATGAATAAGGAACAACTGATCGCCGATATCAAGGCAATGTCCGTTTTGGAGCTTTCCGAACTCGTTAAGGCACTCGAAGAGGAGTTCGGCGTATCCGCAGCAGCAACCGCGGTTGCAGTCGCAGGTCCGGTCGCGGCAGCGGCAGAGGAAGCGGAAGAGAAGACCGAGTTCGACGTCATCCTGAAGGACATCGGACCGGAAAAGATCAAGGTCATCAAGGTCGTCCGCGAGCAGACCGGTCTCGGCCTCAAGGAAGCCAAGGAAGTTGTCGACAACGCGCCCAAGGCCGTCAAGGAAGGCATCTCCAAGGAAGACGCAGAGAAGATCGTCGCCGCGTTCAAAGAGGTCGGCGCAACCTGCGAAATCAAATAAGAATCGCACAGCACACAAAGAGACGGACATGCGCCCGTCTCTTTTTTCGTCTGTGAGGGTGAGCCCCGTTATCAAAGCGGAACGCCAAACGGCGTCCCGCTTTCTAAAACGCTGTGTTATTTCGTCTTGCCGTTTTTCACATTCGACCAGCCGCCGTAGTAGGTCATGCCTTCGAAGATGTGATACGAGCGCACGCGTACGTAATAGGTCGTCTTGGCTTTCAGTCCCTTGACCGTGGCTTCATACGTCTTCGCCTTGTCGATTGTGACGGTCTTTACATCCTTCGTGAACTTCGCGTCGGTTGCGATCTGGACCTGGTAGCCGGTAAATACCGTCGAGCCGGACCACTTCGCCGTCAGCTTCTTGCTGCCCGGCGTTACGCTGTTCAGCACGCGCGTAGTGATGCGTACCGTCGTTTTCAACGGTCCTACGACGCCGAGGTTGTAGTTGTCCATCGGGTCGTTAAAGTACGCCTTGACGCCGTACTGATAGCGTGTGCCGGCGTAGACCTTAGTGTCGGTCCACGTCGTCTGCGTCGTGTTGTTCCACCGCTCGAACGTCGTCCAGCCGCTGTCAACGAGGTTCCACGCGCGGCGGTAGATCACATATCCCTTCGCGCCGTCAACCTTCGCCCAGCTGATTTGAATGCCGTTGTTGACGTTTTGGACCGATGTGCTCGCCGTCGGCGGCAGGTAGATCTTGAACCACACGCTCGCGGTCGCGCCGGTGTCCTTCATCTTCACGTCAGCGTATCCCGTGCCGGGGTTCGTATTGTTCCGGTACGTTACGGTGTACTTCGACGCGGCGATCGTCTTTCCGCTCTTGTCCTTCACGATCACGCGCGGCGTCTGTGCTTTCTTGTTATAAATCACGTACGGCGTCTTGCCGTTGAGTTGTACGTCGCTTGGGTTCAGCTCGACCGTGCCTTCAAACTTCGGCGGCGCGGGGATCTTTTCCCACTTCGCTTTCAGCGTGATGTCCGCGGTGACGGGGGTGCTGAAATCATACGGCGCCGAGCCGAGATACCAGCCTTTGAAGGTGTATCCGCTCTTCTTCGGATCGGCAGGCTTGGCTGCCGGCGTATTGTACGCGACCGTCTGTGCCGCCACCGCGCTGCCGCCGTCCGGATCGAAGGTCACCGTGCAGGTCTCGGGTGTCTCAGCAACGGTAAACGTCGCATCGTAACAGATAAACTCGGAGGCAATGCTGCCTACGGTAAACTGCTTGCCGCCGAGCATGATGGTACGCAGCGAGCCGCCGGATTGAAAGTTCGCGGAATCGATGACGCAACTGCTGCCCGGAGAGTACACGGAGGCGAACACATATAAATACCAATCTCCGGGGGTGAAGGTGCCGGTCGCATGGGAGGATTCATAATAGGAAACGCCG
>CAJOKM010000012.1 GCA_905235205.1 uncultured Clostridia bacterium
TCGCGGGGCTTTTCTCTGTCTTGGCTTCACTGCCCGTAGCGGTTCTGCGGGGCGTAGGAGGAGGTGTAGCCCTCCTTTTCGTAGATGCGGATCCACTCGCGCAGACGGATGAGGAAATCCTCGTTGTTCACGGTCTTCGCCATCATCGAAATGACCTGCTCGGTCACGTCGCCCGTCGCGCCGCCCGCAAGCACGCGGCGGAGCATGCGCACGCCTTCGAGCTCCTTTTGCGAGAGCAGCAGATCGTCGCGGCGCGTGCCGGACTTGTAAACGTCGATCGCGGGGAAGATGCGCTTTTCGGAGAGCCGGCGGTCGAGATGAATCTCCATATTGCCGGTTCCCTTGAACTCCTCGTAGACGATGTCGTCCATGCGGCTGCCGGTCTCGACGAGCGCGGTCGCGATGACGGTCAGACTGCCGCCGTTTTCGATGTTGCGCGCCGCGCCGAAAAAGCGCTTCGGCTTGTGCAGCGCGCCCGGATCCATACCGCCGGACAGCGTGCGTCCGGTGGGCGGAATCACGAGGTTATAGGCGCGGGTAAGGCGCGTCAAAGAGTCGAGCAGGATGACGACGTCCTTTCCGTCTTCCACAAGCCGCATCGCGCGCTCCTGCACCATTTCCGCGATGCGCGTGTGATGCTCGGGCAGCTCGTCGAACGTGGACGCCACGACCTCGCCGCGGATGCTGCGGCGCATATCGGTGACCTCTTCGGGACGCTCGTCGATCAAAAGCACGATCAGGTGCGTGTCGGGATAGTTCTCGGTAATGCCGTTTGCGATCTGCTTTAAGAGCGTCGTCTTGCCCGCTTTCGGCTGCGACACGATCATTGCGCGCTGCCCCTTGCCGATCGGCGCGATCAGGTCGATCAGACGCACGGAGAGGTTGTTCGCGCGGCCCGGCGTTTCGAGCGTATAGCGCTCGTTCGGAAAGATCGGGACAAGCTCCTCATAGTTGACGCGGCGCTGCGCGTTCTCATCCGGATCTTTGCCGTTGACGCGATCCACAAACAGCATCGCCTCATACTTGTCCCCTTCGCGGCGGGCGCGGGTGCGGCCCTCCACGTAGTCGCCGTTTTTCAGGTTGCAGCGGCGGATCTGCGCGTTGGAGATATACACGTCCTTCGGACCTGCGTCATAGTTCTCCACGCGTAAAAACCCGTAGCCGTCCATGATCTCTAAAACGCCCGCTGCGGTGCGGCATTCGGGCGACTGCAGAAGCTCCGGCACCTGCGAGGGCTTGTTCTGCTCGGCGGGCGCATGATAGGCGGGATGCGAGCCGCCGTTCTCACGGTTGTGAAAACGGTTCTGACGACCGTTCTGCTGCCGGTAATTACGGGCATGTCCCGGGCGCTCGACTGCGCCGGTCGCCGCCTCGCGTTCCGGCTGCTGCGCCTCGACCGGCTTCTGTTCCGGCGCGGCGCCTCGACCGGCTTCTGTTCCGGCGCGGTCGTCTCGGCGGGTGTCTGCGCCGGCTCGGCAACCCTTGCCTTCGGCGGTCTGCCGCGCTTTTTCGGAGCGGGCGCGGGCTGTGCAGACTGCACGGGCGCGGCGGACGGGTCCTTTGCGGCGGACAGGTCCTGAGGCTTTGCTTTGGGCGGCCTGCCGCGCTTTTTCGGCGCGGGGCGTTCGGGCGCGGATGCCTTTAACAGACTAATCAGCTCGGCCTTTTTGTACTTGCGGTACGATGGGATCCCGTTCTGCTTGGCAAGCGCGTGCAGTTCGGCGATCGTTAAGCTTTCCAGTTCGGTTTGATTCACAAATTGCCTCCGGATATTGATTTTGAAAGGGTGTGTTTCTAAACAAATGTATAGGAAATGGAATTGGTTCATACCCATTTTAGGGAGTTCGGGATCGGTTGTCAAGCGTTTCGCCAAAAAAGCGGAGCACCCGACGGGATCCGACGCGTATTTTTTGCGCGCCGCACATAGAATGCGGTAAAGACGAGGAGGTGCCTATGGAAAAACGAACGGACATCACGCCCGCGACGGCGCATTCCGTCCTGATCGAGGGACGGCGGAGGATGCGCATCACGGGCGTCGTTGAGGTGGAGAGCTTTCGGGAGGACGAACTGACGGTGCTGACACAGTCCGGCGCGCTGACGATCTGGGGCGAGGAGCTGAAGCTCGGAAAACTGAATCCCGAGGACGGGCAGGTGCTGCTTGAAGGCGATATCGTTTCGATCGAATATGAGCAGCCGGAGCCGGAGCGGCGTTCGATCTTTTCAAGACGCAAATGATCGATGTGATCGCACAGCCGTACGAAGCGCTTCTGCTGTTTCACGGCGGCGCGGTTGCGGGGCTCGTCTATCTCCTATTGCGGATTGTCCGTGTGCGGGCGGGCAAGCGCTGGGTGACGCATGCGTTGGACGCGGTCTTTGTGATTCTGAACACGTTGATCTTTTCGGGATACCTCTTTGTCGCCGATCACGGTACCGTGCGCGGGTTTCTGACCGCGGCGTACGCGGCGGGGTTTGCGGCGGCGTATGCGGTTTTCTCGCCGTTGTTTTCACGAATATCACAAAAAATACGCAAAAAATAGGTTCCGTTTTGGCATCGCGTCTGCTATACTGTTAAGCATGGAAGAATCGCCGAAGCGGAGAATCCGCACCATCCATTTCCGACTGATCCACTTTGTCCTCGTACTGGTTGCGTGCGTGGTCATTCTTCTCGTGGTGCTGATTCCGCAGCGACTGCGTATCCAGTCCGCCCGGGAGGAGTACAATTCGCGGGTGGATCTTCTCAATCAGACCAAGCGCATCTATTCGCAGGAGCGCACGAACCTTGAGTACATGCGAACCGACGAATACAAGATCCAGCAGGGCATGACCAAATACGGCTGGCATTATCCGGAGGACTCCATGATCGCGGATGAGGGCGCGCCGTCCGTAGCGGAATGAAGCCGGCGTTTCTTGTCATCGACATCGGCAGCAATTCCGTGCGGCGCATGCTCGGCGCATGGCAGAACGGGCGCGCGGTCTCGCTTTCGAAAACGCTTCGCACCACACGGCTCGCCGCGGGACTCGACGCGTCGCGCATCCTCCGTGAAGAGCGCATGACGGATACGGTCAACGCCATCCGCGCCTATGCAGAGGAAGCCGAAACGCTCGGCATTGGGGCGCTCGCCTATGCGACCAGCGCCGTTCGCGACGCGGCGAACAAAGCCGATTTTCTGGAACGGGTCAAAGCGGCGGCAGGAATCGACGTACTGGTGCTGTCCGGCAAGGAGGAGGGCGCGTATGCTTACGAAGCCGCGACCGGCGGAACCGGGACCGTGTTCGACATCGGCGGCGGCAGTTTTCAGATCGTTACGGACAAGCGTGCGCTGAGCGTACCGTGCGGATGCGTTCGCGCAAAGGACCGCTGTGACGCGCAGGACGTTCAAACGCTTGAACGGGAGTTGTTTGCCTGGATCGACGCCTCCGCGACGCTTCCCAAACGCGTGCCCGGACCTGTTTACGGCGTGGGCGGAACGATCACGTCGATCGGCGCGCTGCTTGCGGGACAAACGGTTTATGACGGCAACTCGCTTTCTGCGATTACACCGGACCGGCTCGATCGGATGCTCGGATCGCTTTGCACACAATCCGAGCGCGAACGGACGCGGCATCCGCTTTTGCGGGAGCGCGGCGAGGTGATTTTACAGGGCGCGACGATTCTTCGGTGTATGATGCTTCGTACGCATACGGACTGCGTCGTGCCGACCGACCGCGACGGTATGGAGGGGATCGCCGAGGCGCGGCTGCGGCCGCCGGCGCCATTGAATTGAAAACGGAGGGAACGGGAATGGAACGGAAAGAAAAGATCCTGCATGCGATCGAGATCGCGCTGGGCGTACTCGGCGCGGGACTGGTGATTGCGATTCTTGTTTTGAAGATCACAAAGCACGAGATGCTGTATCTGACGTATCCGCTGGTCGGCGTCGTGATCGCGTTTCTGATCGTCGACGAGTGCGCGCGGGCGCAAAAACGCAAGCGTCTTAGGGCGGAAGCCGAGGCGGAGCAGACCGAGGCCGAACCGAAGCCCGAAGCGGACGCGATGCCGAAGGACGCGTTCGAGTTTGACAAAGAAGAGCCGTGAGCATCGAAACCGTTTTTGAACAGATCGATCTTTTGCGCTGTCCCGTGTGCGGGGCGGCGTTTTCGCGCTGCGGCGCGTCGCTCCGGTGCGAAAACGGACACACCTTCGACGCGTCGAAAAAGGGCTACGTGCATTTTGCGCCGAACGCGAACCCCTCGCGCTACGGCGCGGCGCTGTTTGAAGCGAGAAGACGCACATTAGAAGCGGGTTTTTACGACGCCGTGATCGCGGCGATCCGCAGCGCAATGCCGAAGGACGCGGAGGCGGTTCTGGACGCGGGCTGCGGCGACGGCACGTTTACCAAGGCGCTCGCAGGGAAAACGACGATCGGCGTGGACCTAAGTAAGGACGCGATCCTACTTGCCGCGCGCGGCGGCGGCCCGATCCTGTGGGCGGTTGCAGACCTCACGCGTCTGCCGCTCAAAGACGCGTCTTTTGACGTGATCCTGAACCTGTTTTCGCCCGCGCACTATGCCGAGTTTAGCCGCATACTGAAACCCGGCGGACGGCTAATAAAGCTCGTGCCGCAGGAAGGGTATCTAAAGGAGATTCGCGCGCTGATGGGGGAACGCCTAAAGCGGGAAACCTACTCGAACGAGGCTGTCGTCTCACATCTTGCGGAACGCTTCACGCTTTCGGAACGCGTCCGCGTCACAAACACGTTTCCGCTCACCGAAGAACAGGCGAAGGATTTCCTGCTGATGACGCCGCTGACCTTCAACGCCGATCCGGACGCGCTGGACGCGGGCGCGCTTCCCTCGATCACGATCGACGCGGAGCTTTTGGTCGCGACGCAATAAGAACAAATTTTACAATTTCCGAAAAAGGGAATTCGCGTTTGACGTCGTATAAATTCCATATAGACTATATAGATTATAAATTCCATATAGATTAGAAATTCCAGATTTAGAATATTCTATACAGTCCATACTGTATAGAAATTCAGATCTGGAATTCAAATATAGATTACAACGGTTCGGCTTTGGAGGCCAAACCGGTAGTAAAGAAGAGTCTAAACAGGAATGTACTTTAATAACTGACTTTTTTGATATTTGCCGCATGCTCGGCGTCGGGAAGGGAGAGGACGTGAGAAACGCTGTCCCTGAAGTAGACGCAGACGCGCTCCTGCCCGTCCCACTGCATCGAGGCTGCGACGCGCTGTCCGTCGAGCTCGAAAAGCACCGCGCATTTATAGAAGCTGTTTGTGCTGCCGAGCCAGCGGGTGAGCGTTGAAACGGCGGTGATGCGAGCCGCAGCGCCCGAAGGAAGCGTCAGCTCGGCGTGGCCTTCGCCCGATTCGAAGACGAGCGTGACGGAGTCGCCGGTGGCGGCGTTTATGAGCGTGTACGATTCGCCCGCAGTAAGCTTTGCCTTGATAACGTCCCACGAGACGGGATCGCCCTTTTGCGCGATCGCGCCCTGCGCCGTATAGGTCAAGGGGATCTCCGCGTGGAAGTCGACGCGCTTTGCGCCGCGGGAAAACAGCGCGTTGAGCGTTTCCTCGCCGATCGAGCCGTCGCTCATAATGCCGGACGCCGCCTGGTACGCGACGACCGCGCTTTTTGTGACCGTCTGAAAACTGCCCGTCGGCTTATAGGTATAGAAGCCGAGATCACTTAGCCGCATCTGTACGCATGTTACGGCTTCGCCCTTGGCGCCCTGCTGCATCAGTTCCGCTTCGTCTCCGACGCCGGTTCGGACCGTGAACAGCAGACAGAAGACAAAGACGAGTGCGAGGAATCGTTTCATAGATAACAGTATAGCATATTCCGTTGCTCTTGAAAAGCGCGGATTTCGGTGGTACAATCAACGGCGGAGGTGATTTCATGCGGTGCAGTTGCCGCCGTTGCGGCGCGTATATGGTGCAGGACGAAAAGGGGGTCAAGAGCCGCTGTATCTGTCCCGAATGCTTTTTCACATGCTCCGCGTGCATCGACACGTCCGGCGGACAGCCGCTTGATCTCGATTCGCTGCGGATGCTCGCGCTTCTTCGCGAGACGCAGGGAGCTGAACCGGAGGAAGAAACCGAATACTGAAACAAACGCCCGCGCAAGCGGGCGTATTTCATTACAGATCGATCGTGAACAGAACGGACGGCTTTGACACCGACAGGATCTTCTCGCCGTTCGGATACAGCCGTAGAAAGCTGTCGGCGGGGAAGACCGTGCCCGAAACATCGGTCTCTTCGGGACAGTACAGAAACAGGAACGTATGCGGCGTGAACGCCGATTCGCCGGAAAAAACGATGCGCATGCTGCCGCGCACGTTTTTGAGCATGAGATTGAGATCGCGTCCGCAGCCGCGGCTTTGGATCGGCTCCTCGCCCAAAAACGTAAGCACCTGTCCGCGCGCAAGGTAGCTCCAGGCGCCGCTGCGCCGGAGGTAGAATCCGTCCGAGAGCGGCGTTAAAAACCGTGTCACGCCCGAAAGCGGGGTAAACGTCGATTCGGGCGTCTGAATGACGGCGGAGCTGATGCGAAACTGAAACCGGCGTTCGGTATAGGAGCCGTTTTCGGGAAACAGAAACAGTTCGGTCGTTTTGCCGCCGCTCCACTCCGTGGTGCGCCGGGTCATGGGATCAAGCAGGCGTATTTCCATACATACCTCCGTTAAAAACCGGACTGTCGCTTGACAGTCCGGTTTATTACATGATTATCCTTCGCCGTCGGTCGGATCGGGTTCGGGCGGATCGGTCGGCTTGTCGGTCGGTTTCTCCGTCGGCTGCTCGGTCGGCTTTTCGGTCGGCTTCTCGGTCGGCGCTTCGGTCGGCTTTTCGGTCGGCTGATTCGTCGGCTTCTGCGTCGGATCGGGTTGAGGGGTGACGCTTGACGTCGGTTTTGGCGTATCATCCGGCTTTGCCGTCGGATCCGGTCCCACGATGATCTGTCCGGAGAACGCCTTGTAGGTCGAGGTCGCCAGCTCCTTGCGTCCGTCTTCGATCAGAACGCCGTCCTTATAGTACTCGATATAGCTCTGCCAGACGGAGCCTTCGCGGCGCTTCTTGCTCTCCTCGCGGTATCCGGCGGGCTTCGTCGCGTCGACAACGACTTCCTTTTCGCCGTTCGGCTTCAGGGTCTTGGTTTTTTTGGTGTCGGGGATGCGGATCTCATCGTACTTGCCGTCGCTGTCCTCGACGATCGGGATGCCCCAGATCTCGACGGTCAGGTTCTTGCCGTCCGCGCTTGCGATCACGATGATATCGGCTTTGCTGCTGTTTTTAAACTTGAAGTCGATCTTGTTGCCGACGGAATTGATCGTGGCGTCGAGTCCCATGGCAATGTAATGCACCGGCATGGAGTGATTCCTGCGGTCGGTGATCTTCATGTCGGCTTTCAGCGCCGCGTTATAGAGCGTGGTGGAGATCTGACAGACGCCGCCGCCGTATTCCTGCACGGTATCGCCGGACTGATACGCGCCGGCCAGATACCAGCCGCCCGCCTTGTTGCGCACGCCGAGACAGTCGTTCATGGAGAACTCTTCGCCCGGGTGCAGAATCGTGCCCGTCAGCATGCCCGCGCCTTTTTCGATGTTTTTGCGGCGGTTCTTGCTGCTGCCGCTGTAGGCGTAGTTGGTGGTCTGCGCTCCGCGCAGCACAAAGTGCGACTGAATGCTTTCCAGCGTTTCTTCGGCGGGCGTTTCCGTTACGATCGCTTCCACGGTCTCTCCGTTCTTTGCGGACAGAAGCGCCGTTAAAAGCGCGTCGCGATCCACGGTCACACCGTTTACTTCGGGCGTGAACGCAATCTTGTTCTCTTCCTGATTGTAGGCAACGGACGCGTTGGTCGCCGCGACGTCGTGCGCCGCGGCGTATTCGTCGACGGCGGTTTTCAGCGCGGCTTCGTCAAAGCGTACGCCGACCGGGATCTCCCTGCCGGACGTTTTGATCGCTTCGACTTCCCGCATGACGGCTTCATAGCCATTGTCTTCGCGGACAAGGTTGAACGCTTCGTCGAGCGCTTTGTCGAGATCGTCGGTCAGAGCGATCGTTTTGTCGGAGAACTGCACGACGTCGTCGCCGAGCTTGACGCCGACCGAAAGCGGCGCGTTCTGCGCGTTCAGCGTTGCGCGCACGGCGTCTCTCGCCTCGGCAACGGTCATGCCGCCGACGGAAACGCCGTTGATCGTGATCCCGTCGAGCATGGTCACGCGCTTTAAGATCGCGTTCAGCTCATCCCGCTGTGTATCGGGCTCGGGCGTCACGATCGCAATGCTGTCGGAAGCCACGGGAACGTCGGGATTCGTTTTTGTATCGGTACCGCTGTCGCAGGCCAGACAGAAAAAAGCGACCGCGATCAGGGGGATTAGGCGGAATCGAAATTGATTTGACATAAGGTACGTCCTTCTTTTGTTGATACTCCTATTGTACACGCTTTTTTGAAAAATACCATCCTTTTTGCGAACCATTTACCAATAAGTTACATTTATGTTGCAACACATGAGGAATGTTTGACGCGAAGAAAAACGGACGCCTTTTCGAATCTTGGAAAGTGTGGTATACTGAACCAAATGAATGCGCAAAGAGGGACGACGGATGAAGAAACAAACGCAAACAGGACTTTCGCCGATGGACTGCGCGATGCGGTATCTGACCGCGCGCGACCGCACCGTATCCGAAATGCAGACGTTTTTAGACGGAAAGGAGTACGGAGAAGCGGACGTGGACGCAACGATCGCGCGGCTTTCGGAGCTCGGACTTTTGGACGATCGGCGCTATGCAAAGCGGTTTGTCGAAACGCGGCTTGCGTCAAAGCCGATCAGCCGAAGGCACCTTTTCGAACAGCTCAAAGGGCACGGACTGTCCGACGCGGATATCGACGAAGCGCTGGCGCTGGTCGAGGAGGAGACCGAGCGGGAGAACGCGCTTGCGGTCGCGCAAAAGTTCGCGCGGCAGTTTTCCGGGCTGGAGCCGGAAAAGCGGCGCGAACGCGTCCTGCTGCGCCTTGAGGCGCGCGGATTTTCCTATGACGTTTCCAGAAGCGCCGCCGAGATCGCGCTTTCGGAGGACGCGGAATGAAGCGGATCGTCACAGCCGAACAGGCAAAGGCGTTCGACCGCGCGCACATCGCGGCGGGCGCGTCGTCGCGCGCGTGGATGCGAACGGCGGCGGAAGGGATCGAAAGCACGGTCCTGGCGCGGCGAACCGGCGGCGAGACGGTCACGGCGATCTCCGGTACGGGCAACAACGGCGGCGACGGCGTTTGCGCGGCATGGCTTTTGAAGCAGGCGGGCGTCGACGCGCGGATCGTGCTTTTTGGAAGCGAAGCGTCCTGCACGGCGGATACGGCGTATTATCTGAACGCGGCGAAAACCGCGGGCGTTCCGATCCTGTCCGAATGGAAGCCGGGTGAACGGGAAATCCTGATCGACGCGCTGTTCGGCGTGGGACTGAACCGCCCGATCGAAGGCGAAGCGTACGCGCTGATACAGCGCATGAACGAAAGCGGAAAACCGATCGTGTCCGCCGATCTTCCGTCGGGACTCGACGCGGACAGCGGGCGCGTCCTCGGGATCGCGGTCAAAGCCGCGGCGACGGTGACGATGCAGGCAATCAAAGCGGGCATGCTTTTGGGGCAGGGACGCGCGCTGTGCGGCGAGGTGACGGTACAGCCGCTTGCGCCCGATCCGACCGCGCCGGACATGGCGTGGCTGCAGGAAGCGGACGTTGCGCCGCTGCTTCCGAAACGCCCGTTCGATTCGCATAAGGGGATGAACGGGCATGCGCTGCTGTGCGTCGGATCAAAGAAGTACCCGGGCGCGGCGCTCCTTTGCGCGAAAGCGGCGCTGCGCGGCGGCGCGGGGCTTGTGTCCGTGTGTACGCCCGATCCGGTGCGGCCGTTCTTTGCCGCGCTTCCGGAGGCGATCACGATCCCGACCGGGACGGACGACTGGTGTACAAAGGCGGCAGAGTCCGCGGTCTTGGCGATGGAGCGGAAGCAGGCGATCGGGATCGGCTGCGGCGCGGGAGACGGCGATCTAAAGCCGATCCTCGAAGCGGCGCTTCGATCGGGAACGAAGCTCGTGCTCGACGCGGATGCGCTGAACCGGATGGCAAGAGATCGGGAGCTGCTCGCGCTTCTGCATGAGAACGTCGTGCTGACGCCGCACGCGGGCGAGATGGCGCGGCTTTTGGACACGACGGTCGACGCGGTTCTTTTCGATCCGCTCGGCGCGGTGAGAACGTTCCCGTGCACGACGCTTCTGAAGGGCGCGACGACGCTTGTGCACGCCGGCGGAAAGACGGCGTTTCTGACGTTCGGAAATCCGGGGCTTTCGAAGGGCGGCAGCGGCGACGTGCTGACCGGGCTCATCACGGCGCTTCTCAGTCAGGGACTTTCGCCGTTCGACGCGGCGAAAGCGGGCGCGTATCTGTTGGGGACTTCGGCGGATCGCGCGATGAAGCTGCTCGGCGAACGGATGCTGCTTGCAAGCGACGTCATCGATATGGTATCATATTAAAGGTATGGAAAAGAAGATTCACGGCAACGTTGCGGGCATCCGCGACACGATCTTAACCGAACTGCTCGCGCTGTACGAAGAGACGCAGCCGAGCGGCGTGTTCGCGTCCGCTTCGCTGCTTGAGAGGATGGCGGCGTTTACCGGACGCATCGGACGCGAGATCTCGGTGTACCTCTCGCGCAGCGGCGCAGTCGTCGACGTTTCGGTCGGGGACGCGACGACGGTTTCGATGCCGGACATGCGCCTGGTGCGCAACGCGGACCGGCTTGCGGGCGTGCGCTGCATTCACACGCATCCGAACGGCAGCGGGTTTCTCTCCGACGTCGACCTCGGCACCCTGAATTCGATGCGGCTCGACGCCATGGCGGCGGTCGGCGTCAAGGACGGTCTGCCCACGTCGGTCTACGTCGCGTTCGTCGGGGAAATGGAGGGCGAGGAGCGCAAGCCGATCGTCTACGGACCGATGCGCGCGGACAGGCTTCCGCAGGACGCGCTATTGAACGCGCTGATCGAGGCGGACAACCGCTTGAAGGCGCCCGCGTACGCGGTCACGGAAGCGGAGCCGGAACGCGCGGTTTTGGTCGGCATCGACAGCGACGACGGCTACGATACGCTCGAAGAACTCAAGGCGCTTGCCGATACCGCGGGCGTGAACGTGGTGCATATCGAGCGGCAGCGCAAGCGTCCGATCGACAACGGCACGTACGTCGGTTCGGGCAAGGCGGATGAGCTGCGGCTGATCGGCAGCGCGACGGAAGCGGACGTATTCATCTTTGACGACGAGCTTAGTGCGATCCAGATCCGCAACCTCGAAAGCATTTTAGGCACGCCGGTCATTGACCGCACGATGCTGATCCTCGATATCTTTGCCGCGCGCGCGACTTCGCGCGAGGGCAAGCTGCAGGTCGAGCTTTCCCAGCTTCAGTACCGCCTGCCAAGGCTTTTGGGCGTCGGCGTTGCGATGTCGCGCCAGGGCGCGTCCGGAGTGGGCATGCGCGGTCCCGGTGAAAAGAAGCTCGAGATCGATAGAAGACGCATCCGCCGCCGCATCTATGAGCTTACGCAGGAGCTAAGAGAGGTCGAAAAGCAGCGCGGCGTGCGCCGCGCGGGACGCAGGAAGAGCGGAACGCCGATCGTCGCGCTGGTCGGGTACACGAACGCCGGAAAGAGTACGCTATTAAACACGCTTTCGAACAGCGACGTGCTTGCCGAGAACAAGCTGTTTGCGACGCTCGATCCGGTCGTTCGAAGCATCACGCTTCCAAACGGCACGCCGTGCCTACTTAGCGACACGGTCGGGTTTATCAATAAACTCCCGCACGATCTTGTGGAAGCGTTCCGTTCAACGCTCGAAGAGGTGCGCGACGCGGACCTGATCCTGCATGTGGTGGACGCGAGCTGTCCGTACTACGACGTGCAGATGCGCGTGACCGAACAGGTGCTAACGGAGCTCGGCGCGGGCGATACGCCGTGTATCGAGGTGTACAACAAGTGCGATCTTGCCGACGCGATCCCGCGCGAACGCGCAAACGCCGTCGCGATCAGCGCCAAAACCGGCGCGGGCATCGACGCCTTGCTTTTCAAGATCGAAACGCGCTTAAACCGCACGCAGCAGCGCGTGGAGCTTTTCATCCCGTACGAGAAATACGACGCGGTCCGCGTGCTGCACGAGATCGGCACGGTGCTCTCCGAGTCGCACGAGGCGGACGGAACGCATATCGTCGCGATGCTGGAGGAGAGCAAACTGTACCGGCTGAAAAACGCGATCGGCGAGCGCGAAGCGTGAAGAACCGCGTTTATTTACAGCCTTCTTACAAATATTTTGCGAAACCGCGCGGTTCGCGGCTTTTCAATCGCCGCGGCGCGTGATATACTGTCAAATATGAAGGAATCAAGAGATCGAAACCCGAACCGGAGGATGAACCGGATGAAAAAGAACCGCTTGAAACCGATCGCGGCGCTTGCGCTTTCGATCGGTATGCTCATACCGCTTTTTGCGTGCGTGAACGGAGAAGACGCGCCGAGAGGGATCGTCATCAGCGAGGTTGTTTCCAGCAACGGAACGAGCTACGAGGACGAGGCGCACGGCTCGCCGGACTGGATCGAACTGCATAACGAGTCCGATCAGCCGATCAATCTGTTCGGCTGGGGCGTGACCGACAACATCAAAAACGCCGATAAAACCTGTTATCTGCCGGAAGTCACGATCCCCGCGGACGGGTATCTTCTGCTGCTTGCGACCAAACAGGAAAAGACCGACGCGCTGAAGTGGGACGGCGTAAGTCCGATCTGTCTCGGCTTTTCGCTGAAGGCGGCGGGCGAGGAGCTTGTGCTGATCAACGCGAACCTGCAGGCGGTTTCGGAACTGACCGTTCCCCAGCTCGGGCACGACGTGTCCTACGCGCGCCGCGAAAACGGCACCTACGGCTACTGCGTCGTTCCGACGCCGGGCGCGGCAAACAGCTCGGAGATTTCGGACAAACCGCCCGTGCCCGAACAGGAGACCTATCAGCCGGTGACCGGCGTGGAGATCTCGGAGGTTTCCGCGCGCAACGCGTCGCTGCCCTGCGGCGGGTGCGATTCGTGCGACTGGATCGAGCTGCACAATACAACCGGGACCGATATTCCGCTCGAAGGATTTACGCTCTGCGACGATCCGAGCGATTTCGACGATGAAAACCTGCATGCCGTGCTGCCCGCGAACGGGTATCTGGTACTCTTCTGCTGCAGCGCGGACTGCACGACCAAAGACGCGCATCCCTGCGTGGATCTCGGGATCAGCCGCAACGGCGATCATCTGTATCTGTACGACGCGCACGGACAGCTTTGCACCGAGCTAAACGTGCCCGCGACGCAAAGAAAGGACGCGACGTATGCGCGCCGTTCAGACGGCACATACGGGTTCTGCCTCGTGCCCACGCCGGGTGAAGCGAACACCGCCGAGATCCTTGACGAGCTTCCGCCGGAACCGACCAAAGCGCCGGACGATTCGGGCGAGAACGCGCAAAAGGACCCGACGATCGGCGCGATCCGACCGACCGTGATCCGCATCAGTGAAGCGCTTGCGAAAAACGCGTACAGCATCACGGACCGCGACGGCGACCGCAGCGACTGGGTCGAACTGTACAACACGGGCGACGAGACCGTGTCGCTTGCCGGCAGGTATCTCTCGGACAATCCGAACAACCTCACAAAGTGGGCGTTCCCTTCCGACGCGTCGATCGACGCGCACGGGTATCTGATCGTGTTCCTCTCGGGCAAGACGGACGTGAGCGATCAGCTGCACGCGGGATTCTCGCTCGGAACGGGCGAAACGCTGTTCCTGTACAACGAAGCGGATCACACGCTCGACTGGGTCACGATCCCGGAGCTCAAGGACAACATTTCCGTCGGCCTCGACGAGAACAACGAACAGGTCTATTACCGCTGGCCGACGCCGGGCGAGGCGAACGGGCACGCGGAAAAGGACGCGGAGGCGATCGGTTTTTTTTCGCCTGACGGCGTGTACATTTCCGAGGTATGCGCCATCCATGACCGCGGCAGCAGCGAGAACGACTGGATCGAGCTTTATAACGGCGGCGCGTCCGCCGTTTCGCTCGACGGCTGGTACGTAAGCGACTCGATCGACGAGCCGAGAAAATACCGCATCTCGTCGCTGAGCATCCCCGCAAACGGGTACGCCGTGCTGGAAACGTCGGCGTCGGAAGCAAACCGCAGCGCGGGCGCGGGAACGTTCGGGATCTCGCCGGGCGGCGAAACGCTGTTCCTGTCCGACCCGCAGGGCGTCGTGCGGGACCTGTTCGAGACCGGCGTTCAGCGCAACGGTATGTCGAGCGGGCGCAAAGAAGGCGACGAACAGACGCGCCGCGTCTTCTTCACCGCAAAGACGAAAGGTGGACCGAACAGCGCGGAGGTGTATCGCGGGTACGCGGCGCAGCCGGTGTTCTCCGAAAACGCGCTGTATCAGAGCGCGCCGTTTTCGCTGACGCTTACAAGCGGAGAACCGGACGCGCGCATCTACTATACGACCGACGGCAGCGAACCGGACGGCGGAAGTACCCTGTACAGCGGTCCGATCTCCGTTTCCAAGAACACGGTCGTTCGCGCGGTCGCGTTCGTCGACGGACTGCTCAAAAGCGAGATCGTGACCCGGCAGTATCTGTTCGAGCAGCCGCATACGCTGCCGATCGTGTGCATCGCGATGGCGCCGAACGATCTCAAGACCGTTTACCAGGTCAAGGAACACAGCAAGATCCAGGAACGCAAGGGGTTCGTGAGCTATTATGAGAGCGACGGACGGATCGGCACGCAGTTTCCGTGCGACATCAAGGCGAAGGGCCGCGGCACCTTAACGTTCATCTCACAGAAATCGCTGACGCTGTCGCTGCGCGGCGCGTACGGCATGTCGAGCGTGGAGTATCCGTTTTTCCCCGACTATCCGTTCACAGAGTTCTCCGCGTTCGCGCTCAGGCAGGCGGGGCAGGATTATGATACGGCGCGTCTGCGCGACGCGTTTGTTTCGCGCGCCTGCGTCGGACTGAACGTGGACTGCGCCAATTCGCGCTTTTGCGTGGTGTACATCAACGGACAGTATTACGGGATCCACGACTTCAACGAGGAGCTGAACTCGAAGTATCTCGAAACGCACTTCGGCGTCGATTCGGACATGGTCAACACCGTCATGCGCAACGGCGCAACGGCGATGAAGGGCACGAGTACCGAGTTCAAGCAGGTGTTCAACGCGGCAAAGAACAAGGACCTGTCCTCGGACGCCGCGTATGAGGAGTTCTGTAAGAAGGTCGATCCGGACGCGTTCATCGACTACGTCATCTGCAGGCAGTTCATGGTGGAGACCGACTCGTTCAATCAAAAGTACTGGCGCACGACCGATTACAGCATCCGCTGGCGCCCGATCCTGTACGATCTGGACTACTGCTTCTTCAGCAGCGGCGCGAACCGGAACGTCGCGCATCTGTATTTCAACAAGGAGGGCACGCCCTCGAAGAACGGCTCGATGACGTATTTCTACTTCAGCGTCGCGCTGCGCACCAATCCGGGGTGGCGGCAGCGGTTTATCGAGCGGTACGTGGAGCTTGCCATGACGCAGTTCTCCGCCGAACGGCTGACGGCGCTGCTCGATCAGGTCGTTTCCGAGCTGGAGCCCGAGATGGCGCGGCACATCGCGCGCTGGGGACATCCGAAGAGCGTTTCGGCATGGAAATCGAACGTCGAATCGCTGCGAAAGAACCTTGAAAAGCGTCCCGAGCTCGCGCTCGAACACATGCGCAAGGAGTTCAAGGTGTCCGAGTCCGAACTGAACGAGCTGATCCAAAAGTATAAGAATCCGTAAAGCCTACTCTTAGCGGTTGGCGAGAATGGTATCAGAAGCCGCGTTCTTCGGTCCGAGCTATACTGGCGTATGCGAGGGACCGAAAACGTCGGATAGTTTGCGGCGAAAGAATCAAGAAAAGGGCGCAATGCCCTTTTTTCGTGCATGTTGTTTATGCTTTCCCTCGCCGCAAACGGTCTGGTGCCGTTATCGACAGCCGATGCGCGTCCTTTTTTCTTGCAACAATTCATATGGCGTGGTATAATAAACTGAATATTTCTGTGGAGGTGCGGCGTGCGGATCCTGGGGATCGATCCCGGCTATGCAATCATGGGCTACGGCGTCGTCGAAAAGACGGGGCAGACGATTACACCCGTCGATTTCGGCGTCGTGGAGACGGACAAAAAGATGCCGTTTCCCGAGCGGCTCGAGCGCCTGTATCTCGGGACCCGGCAGCTGTGCGAGCTGTATCACCCGGACATGGCGGCGTTTGAAGAACTGTTCTTCTACCACAATACGACCACCGCGATCGCGGTCGGCTCCGGACGCGGCGTTGCGCTACTGGGCGTACAGCAGTGCGGCATCCCCTCGTATGAGTTCACGCCGATGGAGATCAAGCAGTCGGTGTGCGGCAACGGGCATGCGGACAAAAAGCAGGTGCAGCAGATGATTCGCGTGCTGCTGTCATTAAAGACCGAGCCGAAGCCGGACGACGCGGCGGACGCGCTGGCGGCGGCGCTGTGCCTGGCGTTTCACGCGGGGCCCGCGCAGGAAGAATACCGGATCCGATAGGAGGATACGATGTACGCATATATCAAAGGAATCGTGGACGAAACGGGCGCGGACCGCGCGGTCGTTGAAGCGGGCGGCATAGGGTACGAGCTGTTCTGCAGCACGCTGACGCTGAACACGCTGACCGTCGGCACGCCCACAAAGCTCTACACGCATCTGCATCTTGCCGAGGGCGTACAGGCGCTGTACGGATTCAAGGACACCGAGGAGCGCGAGATGTTCCGAAGGCTCTTGGGCGTTTCGCGCATCGGACCGAAGCTTGCGCTGTCCGTGCTGTCGAGCCTGACCCCGTCCGACGTGCGCGCGGCGATCGTGACCGACAATCCCGCGGCGTTCGATCGCGTGGCGGGAATGGGCCGCAAGACGGCGCAGCGTGTGATTCTCGAACTCGGAGAGTCGATCCGGCAGGAATCGATCGGCATGGCGCCCGCAAAGACGGACGATTCGAAACCGCGGCTGCCCGATCTGCAGACCGAAGCGGTGGCGGCGCTGACCTCGCTGGGTTACGACGGCTTGTCCGCGTCGCGCGCGGTCGCCGGGATCAAGGAAGCGGAGACCGTGGAGGAACTGATCACCAAAGCGCTGAAGAGTATGGCAAAGGGGTAAGGCATGCAGGACGAACGATTGATCTCTTCTTCGCTGCAGGAAGAGGACGCCAAGAACGAATACAGCATCCGGCCGCATTTTCTTTCCGAGTATATCGGACAGGAAAGCGTCAAGGAGCATATGCAGATCTATATCGAAGCGGCGAAGT
Source organism: uncultured Clostridia bacterium (assembly GCA_905235205.1). GTDB lineage: Bacteria > Bacillota > Clostridia > Christensenellales > CAG-138 > UBA3792. Next base: position 17,407 of record CAJOKM010000012.1, read on the forward strand.
CCCGCGGCGAATCGCTGGACCACGCGCTGCTGTACGGCCCGCCGGGGCTCGGCAAAACGACGCTTGCGGGCATCATTGCCAATGAAATGGGCGTGAGCCTGCGCGTCACGAGCGGTCCCGCGATCACGCATGCGGGCGACCTTGCGGCGCTACTGACGAACCTGAGTCCGGGCGACGTGCTGTTCATCGACGAGATCCACCGGCTGAACCCGAACGTGGAGGAGGTCCTGTATCCGGCGATGGAGGACTTCGCGCTGGACATCATCATCGGCAAGGGCCCCGGCGCAAGGAGCATCCGGCTCGATCTGCCGCGGTTCACGCTGATCGGCGCGACGACGCGGCTCGGCATGCTGTCCTCGCCGCTGCGCGACCGCTTCGGCATCAAGGAGCAGCTGGAGCTGTATACGCCCGAGAGCTTAAAGGAGATCATCGTGCGCAGTGCGGACATCCTGCATATCGACATCGAGGAGGAAGGCGCTCTGGAGATCGCGTCGCGCTCGCGCGGCACGCCGCGGATCGCAAACAGGCTTCTCAGGCGCGTGCGCGATTACTCGCAGGTGCGCGGAACCGGCGTGATCGATCTTTCGACCGCGCAGGACGCGCTGTCCATGCTGAAGATCGACGAGCTCGGGCTGGACGCGGTCGACCGCAGGATGCTGACCGCCATGATCGAGATCTTCCGCGGCGGTCCGGTCGGACTCGACACGATCGCGGCGTACACGGGCGAGGACGCGGGTACGGTCGAGGACGTGTATGAACCGTACCTTTTAAAGCTCGGATTCATAGCCCGCACCACACGCGGCAGAGTGGTTTTGCCGGACGCATACCGGCATTTGGATTACCCCGTACCGGCAACGGTACAGCAGGAACGGCTGGAGGTTTAAATGTTTGGCAAAAAGAAACGCATGATCGAAGAACAGCGGGCGCGGATTGGGGAGCTCGAACGCAAACTCGGCTTGCTTGAGGAGGAGAACCGCAGCTTCAAGGACCGTGAGACCGATCTGAACCGGCGCGAGGTCAGCATCGGCCGCGTGATTCTCGAAGCGACGGCGGCGGCGGACAAGACGGTTTCGGAGGCGCAGGACAAAGCGGACGTGCTGCTCAAAGAGGCGCAGGACGATCGTGAGGCGGCAAAGCGCGACGCGGACCGTCTGGTCGAGGACGCGTACCGCAACGCGCGCGACATCGTGAAGGAAGCGGAACAGACGGGACAGCAGAAGCTCGACGAAACGCAGGACCGGATCGAGCAGTACGCGACGCTTCTGAACAGCTACGACAAGCTTGTGCAGGAGCAGATCCGCATGGCGGAGGACAATGCGAAGCGCTTTTCGGAACTGTCCCGCGCTCTGCATGAAGCGGTTCCGAAGCTTCTGGCGTCGGACGGCACGCCGCTGTTGGACGAGGAAAAAACGGAATCGGTTTTTGAACCGGCTGAACCGGAACCGGAACTGACGCTCGAACCGGAATCTGCGGAGCCCGAAACGCCGACCGAAACGCAGGAAGATGACGCCGCGGAGGAGAAGCTCTGGACGGTGGATGAGATCGCGAAGGACGCGCCTGCGGCAAACGCGCAGGTCGATACGATCATCGACGAGATCCTGTCCGCTTCGGGAGAATCGGATCAATGAGGATCACGCTGCTCGGCGTGTACGGACCGTATCCGAAGGCGGGCGGGGGCTGTTCGTCGTACCTTGTCGAGGACGGCGACACGCGCGTGCTGCTTGACTGCGGCAGCGGCGCGATGAGCCGGATGCTTGCGCACGTCCCGCTTCGCGCGCTGGACGCGATCGTGCTGTCGCATTGGCATGCCGATCACGCGGGTGAGATCGAGCTTGTCCGCTACGCGCTCGAGCAGGGACAGGGCAGAACGCCGCTTCGGGTGTTTGCGCCCGAAACGGAGCGATTGAACGCGCCGGTGTTCGATCCCGTTCTCACAGCGGACGGAACGGAAGCGCGGATCGGTTCGCTGCATCTTGCGTTCACGGCGGTGCGGCACGCGGTAAAGACGCTCGGCGTCAGAGTGACGGACGCAAACGGGCGCGCGCTGTTCTACACCGGGGATTCCGGCTGGTTCGACGGCTTATGCGACGCGGCGAAGGACGCCGATCTGCTGCTTGCGGACGCGTGCCTTTTGGATGAATCGAACCCGAAGGCGCTGCAAAACCACATGACGGTCGAACAGGTGATACGTCTGAAAGCCGCGGCAAACTGCCGTCGCGCGGTCCTCACGCATCTGTGGGGCGGCGTGAGCGCATACCCGGATCCGTCGGGCGAATGCGAGCTTGCGCGGGAAGGCGCGGTGTATGACCTTTGAACGGATGCGGGGCACCGCTTCATGATACAGTATTTTACGGAAAGGAATGAAACTATCCATGGCAAAAAAGACGATTGAAGACGTCAACGTAGAAGGCAAGAAAGTACTCGTCCGCGTGGACTTCAACGTTCCGCTGACGGAGGACGGCGTCGTGTCCGACGACAAGCGCATCGTGGCCGCGCTGCCCACGATCCGCTATCTTTTAGAGCACAACGCGAAGGTGATCCTTTGCTCGCATCTGGGCAGACCGAAGGGAAAGGTCGATCCGAAGTACTCGCTCGAACCGGTCGGTCAGCGGCTTGCGGAGCTTCTGCCCGATACGCGCGTCTGGTTTGCGACCGACACGATCGGCGAAAGCGCAAAGGCGGCGATCGAGGATATGAAGGAGGGCGAGATCGTCCTGCTCGAGAATACGCGCTTCCATCCGGAAGAGGAAGCCAACGATCCCGCGTTCGCGAAGGCGCTCGCGTCGATGGCGGACCTGTTCGTGTCCGACGCGTTCGGAACCGTGCATCGCGCGCACGCGTCCACGGCGGGCGTTGCGGATTATATTCCGGCGGTCGCGGGATTCCTCATCGGCAAGGAGCTCGGCGTGATGGGCGAGGCGCTCGAAAACCCGGTGCGCCCGTTTGTGGCGATCTTAGGCGGCGCAAAGGTCGCGGACAAGATCGGCGTGATCAAAAACCTGCTTCAAAAGTGCGACAGCCTGATCATCGGCGGCGGCATGGCGTACACGTTCTTCAAGGCGATGGGCTATGAGATCGGCACGTCGCTGCTCGACGAAAACAGCATCGACCTCGCCAAAGAGCTGATGACGGAAGCGCGGGTGCGCGGCGTCAATCTGCTGCTGCCGGTCGACACCGTTGTGGCAACGGAGTACGCGGCGGACGCGGAGCATAAGACCGTTCCCGCAAACGCGATCCCCTCCGGCTGGATGGGTCTGGACATCGGCGAAAAGAGCTGCGAGCTGTTCCGAAAGACGATCCTTCAGGCGAAGACTGTTATCTGGAACGGGCCGATGGGCGTGTTCGAGTTCCCGGCGTTTGCCGAAGGCACCAAGAAGGTCGCGGCGGCATGCGCGGACTGCGAAGGCACGACGATCATCGGCGGCGGCGATTCCGCTTCCGCGGTGAAGAAGCTCGGCTTTGCCGACAGGATGACGCACATTTCCACCGGCGGCGGCGCGTCGCTTGAGTTTTTAGAGGGCAAGACGCTTCCCGGCGTGGCGGTTCTGAACGACAAATAAGAAAGGGACTCCAACGATGAGAAAACCGATCATTGCAGGCAACTGGAAAATGAATAAAACGCCCGAAGAGGCGAAGGAACTCGTGGCGGCGCTGATCCCGCTCGTGAAGGACGCGGCGTGCGACGTGGTCGTCTGCCCGCCGTTCGTCGATCTGTGCTGCGTAGGGAATCTGATCGAAGGCACGAATATCAGGCTCGGCGCGCAGAACGTCCACTGGGCGGAGAAGGGCGCGTTCACCGGCGAGATCTCCGCGGAGATGTTAAAGGCGCGCGGCGTCGAATTCGCGATCGTCGGACACAGCGAGAGACGGCAGTACTTCGGCGAGACCGACGAAACGGTCAACAAGCGCGCGCTTGCCGCGCTGAACGCGGGCATTACGCCGATCATCTGCGTGGGCGAATCGCTCGAACAGCGCGAAAGCGGCGTGACGGACGCGATCGTTTCTTCTCAGACCGTCGCCGCGCTGAACGGCATGACCAACGCGCAGGTTGAATCGCTGGTCATCGCGTACGAGCCGATCTGGGCGATCGGAACCGGCAAAACGGCGACCAAAGAGGACGCGAACGCGACCATCGGCGTGATCCGCAGGGCGATCGCGGGCGTGTTCGGCGAGGAAACGGCTGAGAAGGTCCGCATCCAGTACGGCGGCAGCATGAACCCGAAAAACGCAGGCGAGCTGATGGCGATGCCCGAGATCGACGGCGGACTCATCGGCGGCGCAAGCCTCAAGGCGGACGATTTTTCCAAGGTGGTCCATTTCTGATGAAACCGATCACCGCATTGATCATCCTCGACGGCTTCGGCTATCGCGAGGAGAAACCGTATAACGCGATCCTGACCGACGGCGCGGAGAACTTCATGCGCCTGTGGAAGACGTATCCGCACACGCTGATCGGCGCAAGCGGCATGGACGTGGGGCTTCCCGACGGACAGATGGGCAATTCCGAGGTCGGGCATACGAACATCGGCGCGGGACGCATCGTGTATCAGGAGCTGACGCGCATCAGCAAAGCGATCCGGGACGGCGATTTCTTTGAGAACCCGGCGTTTTTGGGCGCGATCGAGAACTGCAAAGCGCACGATTCCGCGCTGCACCTGATGGGTCTCTGCTCGGACGGAGGCGTGCACAGTCATCTCGAGCACCTGTACGCGCTCGTTGAGCTTGCAAAGCGAAACGGGCTTACCAAGGTCTACGTCCATTGCTTTATGGACGGACGCGATGTGCCGCCGTCAAGCGGAAAAGGCTACCTCGAGCAGCTTGACGAGAAGCTAAAGGAGATCGGCTGCGGAAGGATCGCAACGGTCATGGGCCGGTTTTACGCAATGGATCGCGACAACCGCTTCGAGCGCGTGGAGCGCGCATACGCCGCGCTGACCTACGGCGAGGGGCTTACCGCCGCGTCCGGTCCGGAAGCGATGCAGCTTAGCTACGATCGCGGCGAGACCGACGAGTTTGTACAGCCGACGGTCATTCTGACCGATGGAAAGCCGACCGCGACGATCGGAAAAAATGACAGCGTGATTTTCTTCAACTTCCGTCCGGACCGGGCGAGAGAGATCACCCGCGCGTATCTGTTCGACGACTTTGCGGGCTTTGAGCGCCGCTTCGGCAGGTTCCCGCTCTACTATGTCTCCATGACGCAGTACGACAAGACCTTCGAGCCGCTTCTGCACGTCGCGTTCAAGCCGCAGTCGCTTTCGAACACGTTCGGGACCTATATTGCGGACAAGGGCTTAACGCAGCTTCGCATTGCGGAGACGGAGAAGTACGCGCACGTCACGTTCTTCTTCAACGGCGGCGTCGAAGCGCCGAACGCGAACGAGGACCGCTGCCTGATCCCGTCGCCGAAGGTGGCGACCTACGATCTCAAGCCGGAGATGAGCGCGTACGAGGTCGCGGCGGAAGCCAAAAAACGCATCGAGAGCGGCAAGTACGACGTGATGATCTTAAACTTTGCGAACCCGGACATGGTCGGGCATACCGGCGTCATGGACGCGGCGGTCAAAGCGGTGCATGCGGTCGACGAATGCCTGAACACCGTTGTGAACGCGATCCTGAAAACCGGCGGACGCTGCATCGTGACCGCGGATCACGGCAACTGCGAGCTGATGTGGGACGAAGAGCTTTCCGCGCCCTTTACCGCGCACACCACGCTGCCCGTACCGTGCATTCTGGTCGACGACGCGCGAAAGGACGCGAAGCTTCGCAAGGGCGGCAGACTAAGCGATCTCGCGCCGACGCTTTTAGAGCTTCTGGGACTTCCGATTCCCGCGGAAATGACCGGAAAATCGCTGCTGGAATAACATACGGCATCTTACGGGCATAGGGCCGACGCCTTATGCCTGTTTTTTTGCGCGCGGTTTCACAAGGCCGCGTTCTGTTTCATATGCTGATAGAAAAAAGAGGAGGCAGTTATGAATCGCTACACATCTTCGGAGTATCTCTTCCCGCTCGCAAGAATTCTGTCAACGCGCGCCGACGCGGCCGCGATCGTTCTCGGCAGCGAATTCTATCCCGGGATCAGCGGGCTCGTTCGGTTTTATCAGACACGCCGAGGCGTTGTGGTCTTTGCGGAGATCACGGGTCTGCCGACAGCGGAAAACGACTGCGGCGACCGGATTTTCGGCTTCCACATCCATGAAGGAAGCGAATGCACGGGCACAGCCTCGGAGCCGTTTTCAGAAGCGGGATCGCACTACAATCCGGAGAACTGCCGGCATCCCTTTCACGCCGGCGATCTTCCGCCGCTGTTCGGGAACGACGGCTTTGCTGTTTGCGCATTTCTCACGGATCGCTTTACGGTCGATGAGATCCTGGAAAAAACGATCATGATACACGATCGGCGCGACGATTTCACAACGGATCCGTCCGGTGACTCGGGCATGCGGATCGCGTGCGGCGTGATCCGAATGAGCTGAAACCGAACGCGCACCGTTTCAAACGCAGAAATCCCGTGCAAAGTTTCTTTTTCTGCTTGCAATTCTGAAAAGCGCGTGGTATAATCAACTCCGCAGATCTTTTTGGAGGAACTGATATGGATATTGTTATGTGGATCATTGCGGGCGTTATGGTGCTCCTTTCGATTTTGATGTGCGTGGTCGTGCTGGTCCAGCAGACCAAGTCTTCCGGTCTGGGTGCGGCATACGGCAGCGAAACGGTTTCGTTCTCCCAGCGCGGGAAAGCGGCAAGCCGTGAAGCGAAACTGCAAAAGATCACTGTCGGTCTCGCAATCGCGATTGCGGTTCTGGCGATCGCACTGCTTCTGATCAAGTGCTTCGCAGGCGTTTCCCTGTAAGGGCATAAACGATAGAGATCACGACGGTGCATCCATCCGATGCACCGTTTCTGTTCTGTCATTGCAGCGCAGTTTCATTTGACTGAACCAGAAAGGAGGGACGTGCCGTGCCGGTACATAAGGGGATCAAGGTCGCCGCGCAAAACCGCAAGGCGCGTCACGACTATTTCATCGAGGACACGTATGAGTGCGGGATCGCGCTACAGGGGACGGAGGTCAAGTCGATCCGTAAGGGCGCACTAAACCTCAAGGACAGCTATGCGCAGGTCAAGAACGGCGAGCTGTTCCTGCACGGAATGCACATCAGCCCCTACGAGCAGGGCAACATCTATAACCACGACCCGTTCCGCACGCGAAAGCTGCTGGCACACGCGCGCGAGATCCGAAAGCTCAACGCGCTGTCGCAGGCGGACGGATACAGCCTTGTGCCGCTGTCCGTATATTTTAAGGACGGCAAGGTCAAGGTCGAGCTTGCGGTCGCGAAGGGCAAGAAGCTCTACGATAAGCGCGCTTCGATCGCCGATCGCGACGCGGGCCGCGACATCGAGCGGGTTTTAAAGAAACAAGTACGATAAACGGCAGAACAGCCGTCGTATTTGCATAAGGCGAGCCGGAACCGTGCGCTGCAAACGCACGAACGGGTGAAGGAAGGAAGAACGGAGGATCAATCCGTCAGATTCGGCGACATGTGCGGCGAATCTGACACCTTGCATCTTCCGCCGCCCGGAAATGTGTCGGCATTTTAGGCGGAAGATGAAGAACCGATCGTTTGAAAGGATTTCAAACGATCGAGAGCGAAGCGATTCTTGGGGGCGAAATGGTTTCGACGGGGATCGCGGAAGTGGGATCAGCGAGCCGAAGCCCCGTGCTTCGTTAAAAACGGGAACTTGTCTAAAATAACTGACAACTACAACACACAACTCGCAGCTGCATAACGCAGCGGCGCGTCCGCCCGAAAAAACCTACCGTTTCGGAACCGGGCGTCATCAGGGTAGGGAACGAACCTGCGTAAGCTTTGCCGCAGGCCGGACTTCATGAAGCTACCGTAACGCGGAGCCTGTCGGCGGGCGCCGCGCGAGGGGAATCCCAAAACACCGACTGCGCTCGGAGAAGACCCCGCGGACGGGTTTTCGGACGGGGGTTCGACTCCCCCCGCCTCCACCACGTCGCCGCAAGCTGCACTTGGCTTGCGGCGACTTCTTTGTTGCACAAACAAGTCACCGCTTCGCTTTGTTCCGCTTGCGGCTCCTTCCCGGAAAAGGTCCCGCTCGGCCTTTCTGTTTGGTTGTAAACGCCCTCACATTGTCTGCCATAACAAAAGAGGGTTTTGTATTGTTTGCGCAGACGGTTTATGATATAATCAATTAAAAAGATGCGCGATCCGGCGGAACACTGACGGAGGAATGAAATGACACTCTTTGACAGACTCGCAGAAGAGACAGACGAAGCCTATCGGATATTTCAGACGAAACTGGTTCCAAACATCCCGCCCGAGACCATTCTGGGCGTCAGAACACCGAAGCTGAGGGCCATCGCAAAAGAGGTGTTTGAAAGCGGAGACATGGACGCGTTTTTAAGCGATCTGCCGCACCGGTACTACGAGGAGAACCTGATCCATTTCTTTGTGCTGTCGATGATCAAAGACTTCGACGAATGCGTACGGGGTGTGGAAGCGTTTCTGCCCTACGTCGACTGGCCGGTATCGGATCAGGCAACGCCCAAGTCGTTTCGGAAAAATCATGAAGCACTTTTGCCGTACGTCCGTACATGGATCGCGTCGGAGCACGTCTATACCGCCAGATTCGGGATCCGCATGCTGATGAACGAATATCTGGGAGAGGATTTCCGCGAAGAGCATCTCGAACTTGTCGCTTCCAAAAGGGGCAAGGATTACTACCTCGGGATGATGGTCGCCTGGTATTTTGCGACGGCGCTTGCAAAGCGGTACGACGAGACGGTTCCGTACTTTGAAAACCGCAGGCTGGACGCATGGGTGCACAAGAAGGCGATCCAGAAAGCGGTAGAGAGTTATCGGGTAACGGACGCGCACAAGGCGTATTTGAAGAGCCTTCGATAATGATCTAACAAATCGAAGCGAACCGATAGGGAGGGACAATTTGGTCGTCAACGTATACGAACGATATTACAAAGCGAACGCCGTATTCTCCGGCGTTGCGCGCAGCGGCGCGCTGGTCATGCTGATCAGCGATTCCGAAGCCGGATATATTACCTATAAGGCGGCGGTGACGTTCTTCCCGCACAGGGACGCCGAAGACTTTGCGGTTTGCTACGATGCGTATTTCGAAACGGAACTGTACGGAGGCAGGGGCAGACGGTCAAAGAAGAAGGAAGCCGCATTTTTGGAACAGCTTCCCGAAACAATCGACCGCATCGCTGCGGAGCATAACGCCGAAGTGCTCTGGGACGAACCGCTGACCGGGGAACGGAAAGGCTGACGAAGGAAAGGAGAACAATATGAAAAAGACGCATTCAAAGGCAAAGAAACTCCTGCATCTTTTGTGGGTCGTTCCGCTGCTTCTGGTGCTTGTGATCGGCGCGCTGATGTATGTCGTTCCGGTATTTGAAACGGTCGACCGAACGCCGGTCGAAGGCTCGGCGGACTGGATGGCGGGTCTGGACGACGCGCTCTCGCTCGGAGAGGTTGTTCTGCCCGGCACGCACGACAGCGCCACGAAGAACGTGCAGCGGGCGTTCTTCTCAAAGTGCCAATCGCTGGCGATCGGCGAACAGCTCGAGGCGGGCTACCGGTATCTTGACATCCGGCTCAGCGCGGATCGGGATCGGCTGAAACTGATGCACGGCTTTGTCAGCTGCACGACCTCCGGCTGGCCCTGGGCGAGTACGCTGTATCTGGATGAAGTGCTCACGCAATGCTACGCGTTCCTTTCGGCGCATCCGAGCGAAGCCGTCGTGTTTGCCGTCAAACAGGAGCAGGAAAACGGACCCGTTTCAGAGTTCGAAACGCTGCTCGATCGATATCTTTCGGAGAATCCGGACGCATGGCTTTTGACCGATCACATCCCTACCGTCGGAGAAGCGCGCGGAAAACTGGTGCTGATGCGCCGGTACGCGGATGAAGCAAACCTCGGCGCAAGGGCGGGCATTCCGCTTTTGTGGGACACGCAGAACGGTCACGACGATGTGAGCAAGACCGCCGATGTGTTCGATAACGGCGCCTATACTCTGACGGTACAGGACCGATACGAATACGACACGGAGGACAAGTGGAACGCGTTCAGAACGGGAATGGCCGCGGGTGAGATCGGGACGGACGCGGTTTCGATCCATTTCCTGTCGACCAAGGGGACGGCGGCGTACGGACATCCGTTCGGATTCGCCAAGACGCTGAACGCGCGTCTATTAACGAGCACGAACCTGCGCGGCTGGATCATTGTTGATTTCGCATCCGCGGAGCTCGCAAGGACGATCTATCTGCAGAACGGCTTTGTACGCTGAAAACGAAAGGAGTTGTCATATGAGCAAACTGCTGATTTATTATTCTCTCTCGGGAAACGGCGACGCTGTTGCCGAAACGCTGAACGCGCGCGGGTATGACGTTCGCAAGGTCGAACCCAAAAAGAAACCGCCGAAGGCATTCTTCCTGCAGATCCTTGCGGGTGGATTCGGCGCAGGAATCGGACGAAAAGAACCGCTTTCCGATTTTGATGCGGACGTCTCTGCCTACGATACGGTCGTGATCGGTTCGCCGGTGTGGAATGGGCGTCTGTCCTGTCCGATCAATACGGTACTGGCGCAAACGGATCTTGCGGGAAAACAGCTGACGTTCGTCCTGTATTCCGGAAGCGGCGCGGCCAAAAAAGCGGAGATGCAGATCGCCGAACGGTTCCCAAAGGCCGAGATCATCCATCTCAAAGAACCGAAAACACATCCGGAACAGCTGGATCGACTTGCCGAACTTTGAAATAACGCGCGCCTGATCTGCGCCTTCAAGGCAAAAGAGAAAAGGCAAGTCCGGATGAAAAACCAGAACATGAAGTCTTCCTTAAAATAATTAAGCTCAAATTATAGCAGATATTATAATACGAAATAATATATAACAAAAACCGTCTTGACAAGGCGGTTTTTGTCATCGTACAATATGAGGCGAAGGGGCAAATACACGTAAATGACATAGGAGGAAAGCATGTCGAAGTTTACGAAGTTTTTGGTACCCTTTTTGTTGATTGCACTTCTTTTTGCGCAAATGCTGCCGATGCAGGCAGCCGCCGCAGACACTCTTCCCGAGATTCCACTTAGTCTGCATGGCCTTTTCAATGAAGAAGGTCGTCCGGATACCCAACATTTAATTACTATCGGAATGAAAGACAACAAAGGTTACCTTGAGTATAGAGGTAATCCTTCTCTTGAATTTAACAATGTTGTCTGCATGTTGGATCGTGAGTACAATCTCATGACCTATTACCTTGGTGAGGATAATCGTATTTATGTTGAGGATGATCAGGATCATCGGTTTGTAGAGCCGGCGTATACATTGGAAGAGCATATCGTGGATTGGGCGGCGGCGCCTATTGCTGGGCAGGTTGACAATGACTGTGCTATTGCGATCTCCAATGATTATTTCAATAATCTTGTCTTATTGAGTTTGAGCGGCGGCGTCGAAGATCGAATCATGCTTCCTTTCTATGAGGATACAGATCTTGCAGCAATTGCAGCGAGATATATCGGAGAATACGAAGCAGAATATTATATTCTTGATCGAAGTGGTGCGATCTGGAACGTCGTAATTGAAATCAATGAGCAACTAAACAGAATGACGGTCACGAAGTGTGAGAAAGTTCTTGAGGCAGGTACCTTCGTTTCAAGTGTCAAAGGATTCTATTTTGATGGTGAACTGATTTACGGAACATTCTATACCGAAAACGGATCTGCTTTGATAGCGGTTAACCCAGATACAAAGATCGTTTACAATTATGGCGTCATCGAAGAAGGTGTATTCATTTGGGGATTGTACGAATCGGGCGAAATGGCGCCGAATTGCGATGAAGATCCTTTGCCGTACGAGTATTATATGGATACGACCTTCAACGGGTTGTACCTTAAAGAGAATCAAAGTGAAGAAGGCCTTGTCACCATTCGCACAAAAGGCATGAGACATACCGAACAGCCTGTTGAAGTTGTCAATGATGATCTTCCTTACGACTTTGTGGATGTTATTTGCCAGCTGAATGCAGAAAATGAGATCGAGACTTATTTTATTCGTCAGGATAGAGCTATCTTAATTGAAGATGAGCAGAACCAATCCAAATTGATTAAAATGCCGTATAAGCTTGAATCCAAGCATCTCGGTTTTGCGCCCGGACCGCTCAACTATCAGAATACAGATGGTTGGTGTGTTGGGATTAGTGATACCGGATTGGCATTGACTTTAACCAACCTCTTTACCGGGGAGGATGAAAAAGACATTGATTTGATGGGCTTACTCGGTTGGCCTGACAATGCAAGGCCGATGACTGTTGCGGCAATTGCAGCAAGGTCTCTTGTTGGCTCGGAAGCGGAGTATTACCTGCTTGACATGGATGGCATGATTTGGAGTGCTACAATCTCTTTCCCTGATTTTGAACTGATCGATTTAAAGGAGGTTGAGGACACCTGCGAATACGCAAGCACGACTGACGGGTTCTATTTTGACGGCACCTGGTTATTCAGAACCTATTGGGATAATAACAGAAACGCATCCGTCGTTATGGCATACAACCCTGAGACCGAGGTTATTTATGATCTCGGCACAGTCGGATATGGCATGATGGTGAATTGTCTTTATGAAGCAGGCAAGATCCCGACAGCGGAGCACGCATGGCAGTTCCAGGGATTCACTTGGGAAAAGAACGATGGATACAAGGCGTATGCGATATATGAATGTCCCATTTGTTGTGAAGAGCGTCTGGTAGAAGCTGAAGTAACCAAAATCCCGACAGCCTTGCCGCAGTATAAGGCGAAGGTCACTGCAAAGAACTCGTTGGATGGAGTGGAACATACGGAAACAAAGCGTGTAACAAAATCTGAAGTTGTTGGTAAAAGTGACTTAAAGAAAGAGTTCAAGCCGGTCAAGCCGCTTGATCCGAAACCAATTACTCTGCACCCGTAATTATTTGATTGTTAAAACACGAACGCTTACCTTTTTGGTAAGCGTTCGTGTTGTTCGTTATAGAATATTTTAGCATTTTCAAAAGTCGGAAGACATTAGTTGAAGAGTGACATTTCCAGTACATATCGGATTAAAATGGAAATAGGTTGGAAATAAGGAGGATTAAAGTGGATGAAACGATTCATAGCCACCCTATTGGCAATGTTGCTTGCACTGCCATTTGGCTTCGCTGCCGCAGGAGCAGATGGGGAATTGCCGAAAATGCCTGAGGATATCTGGACGTAAATTAACGCATTTGAGGAATCGGAGCTGTTGGGGAAAAAGAGTGCGAAACCGACGGCAAAGGATTTTGCGAAACTGACAGATGAAGTGCAGGAGATTGTTCTTGCGCGGGACGGTTACATTGAGGGATCTCTTGTGCGGAACGGTGATGCTCTTTTCTGGGATGGTAGCGATGGCGTTGGCTACGGATATTTACCTCATCAGAGAGAGAAGATGTATAAATCCGAAATGATTCCTGTTTCGGAGATGGAAAATGCATCTGAACCAACTAAGTTTCGCGCAGGGAATCCGGACAGCAAAGATGTTGCGGTGTTCCAACCGTATTATGGTTTGGATTTGGACGTAACGAGCGACCGGTATGCGAATGAAGGGGAATCCATTGCGGAAACAACCGGCGGTAGGTGCTTTGTTTATCGACAGCATGACGCAACGATCGACGCGATTTCAGATGCGCTTGAATCCTGCGGAGTTGTGTTTTTCGATTCACACGGAGAGACTGATTCTTGGTTGGACGATGCAACTTGGTATGGAGATTATACATCACATGCAAATACTTCCTATATCCGTTTGCAAAGTGGAGCTGGATTGACAGCGACGGATCAACAGACAGTCCAAGGACCTTACGGTGAATATAAACATGCATTTTACGCCGGTTCCTACCAAAACATCCATTACTTTGATGTAGATGGTACGGCTATCGCAAACCATATGGAACAAGATGCACCGAACAGCTTTCTTTGGATGCCAACCTGCCTCGGCATGGCCACTGACGGACTTGAGGAGCCGCTGCATGCTAAGGGCGTTGAAGTTGTTTATGGTTACTCGCAGATTGCTTCGGTTGGCTGGGAGTTTAACGTAGAGACGGCTTTTTGGAGCGAGATAAAGAATGGAAAGACCGTTTCGGATGCTGCTCAAAACATGAAAGAAAAGTGTGGTGTTCATGATGTGCTTCCATGGGTTACTATTCCGGCATATCCGATCTTTGTTTCGTCCAAGGACGAGTATCCTGGGAAAGGAGACGTTGACGCCGAGCAGGAAGTGCATTCTGAATGGACGCTGTATCCTTCTGCACATGAGCATGAGTGGTCGTTCATGGGGTTCAAATGGGAGAGGCTAAATGGAAGCTATGCGGCTTTTGCAATGTACAAGTGCCCGGGCTGCGGTATGGAGCGCGGCGTTGAGGCGATTGTAACGAAGATCCAGACAACATTGCCGCAGTATAAGGCGACGATCAACGCGGAGGTGTCTCTGGATGGACAGGAGCATATGGAAACGAAGCGTATGACAAAGTCAGATGCTGTTGTTCAGAATGGTTTGAAGAAGGAACTCAAGCCTGTCAAGCCACTTGATCCGAAACCCATCACTCCGCGCCTTCCGTAATATGATGATTGATTATAACGTGGACAGGAGGTAAAAAAGAAACGATTCATAGCTATAGTAAAACTGCGTTATGATGTATATAGTTCTCATGTCTTATTTTTCAAACTCTATTCTTTCAGAGATTCATGATCTCCTTTTTCACTATTCAATGAAAAAAAGAACCCGCATGATTGCGGGTTCTTGCAATTGTTTTCGCGTCTTAGTCCTTCGTGCCGACCTTGCCGGCGGTGACCTTTACGTACTCGGCGTACATCCAGCCTTTCTTGCCGTCGCTGGCCTTGACATAGTACCAGTTGCCGTCCTTGGACTTATAGAAGATCGTGAGTTTTTCGTCCTTGCCGTATTCCTTGATGCACTGCGACGTCTTGGAAGCGTCCTTGCGCAGCGCGACGGAGGTCGCAATGACCTTGCCTTCCGCTTCACCCGATGTTGTGGAGCCGGAGTATTCGCCCTGGGCGATATAGTCCTTTATGATATAGCCATATTTATCGCCGCACTTCAAGAACCACCAGCCGTTCTGCTCAACGTAGAGCGTAACGCTCGTCCCCTTGGCGATCTCGGACTTGACCTTATCGTAATTCTTGCCGGGGCCTTTGCGCATATTGACCTTATCGCCGCTGACGTAGCCCTTTTTCGCATTGTTTTTCATGGAAGAAGTCGGCTCGGTGTAGTAGGACGCAGAGGCGGACGCGGACGCGCTCGGATCGGCGGTTTCGCCGGCCTGCGGCGTATTCACGACGATGGTGCCGTCGGTGGAGGACGGATCGGCAGTGCTGTTCGGATCCGGTGTATCGAGCGGGTTCAGCGAGGGATCCGCGCTCGGTTCAATGGACTGAACAGGAGTCAATGTCGCTTCCGGCGTGTCGGATGCGGCAGGCGCGGTCGTATCGGAGGGTTTGTTCCTCGATGGATCGGACTTGCAGCTGACCGCCAGCACGATCACGACCGTAATCAGCGCGATGATCAGAACGGCGATCGCCGATAAAAACAGAATACCTGCCGGAGTGGGCTTGATTCGTTTTGCCATAATAATCCCCTTCCTTTTTTAGGTATCTTTATCATACACGATTTTCATCCAAAAGAAAAGTATGCAAACACAACTTTTTTGCTAAATATTTGCGGATTTTTCATGACGAAAAAAGGGAGATGCAAAAATATAGGAAAAGATGTCGCAAAAAGATATGGAATTCACAGAGTTCATATGCTATAATACAATTCGGTCAGGAATCTGAACTTTCAAGGAGGATGTATGACAAACAAGATTACTGAGATTCCGTTCCGGGGCACACCCGAACAGGAAGCCAAACTGAAGGAAGTCATTGCAGCGCACAAGGGTCATCCCGATGCAATGATGCCGGTGCTGCAACAGGCACAGGAGATTTACGGGTATCTGCCGATCGAAGTGCAGACGATGGTCGCGGAAGGCCTGGGTGTTTCGCTGGAGCAGGTTTACGGCGTATCCACGTTCTATTCGTGGTTCACGCTCGAACCGAAGGGCGAGCACCTGATCCGTGTATGTCTGGGCACGGCGTGCTACGTCAAGGGATCCGCGGACATTCTCGCGGAGCTTGAGCGTCAGCTCGGCATCAAGGCGGGTCATACGACGAACGACGGCAAGTTCACGCTGGAAGCGACGCGCTGCCTGGGCTGCTGCGGTCTTGCGCCGGTCATGACCGTTGACGACGACGTGTTCGGACGTCTGGTTCCCGCTGACGTAAAGGGTATTTTGGAAAAGTTCCGCGACTGAGCGAAAGGAAACGCGTATGACAATCCGGGAGATAGCCGATCGTCTTGATGCAACCGTCTATGCGGATCCCGAACGGATCGACGACGATCTGGAGGGGGCATTCGGCAGCGATATGATGAGCGACGTTCTGGCGTTTGCGGAGAACCGCGACGTGCTTCTGACGGGGCTACTGAACCCGCAGATCGTGCGAACGGCGCACATGCTGGACATGCGCTGCATCGTCATCGTTCGCGGGAAGACGGCAACCGAGGAGATCAAGCGCCTCGCCGCCGAAAACGAGATCGCCATTGTGGAGACCGCAAAGACGATGTACGAGGCGAGCGGCAGACTGTACGAAGGCGGGTTGGGCAGATGACGGCAGGACAGGAACCTCTGCATTTTCATTACGACGTAGACGGCAACAACTTTACCTCGGCGGGCGAAGCGTCCGTGCAGGTGAAGCGCATGCTGCGGCAGATGGGTTTCCATCCGGATCTGATCCGCCGCATCTCCGTCGCGATGTATGAAGGCGAGATCAATATGGTGATCCATGCAAAGGGCGGCGTTGCTGACGTATACGTGACCCCGGAATGCATTACGGTGATCTTAAAGGACGTCGGCCCCGGCATCAAGGACGTCAAGATTGCGATGCAGGAGGGGTATTCGACCGCGCCGGATAACATCCGTGCGCTCGGATTCGGGGCCGGCATGGGACTGCCGAACATGAAGCGATACTCGGATGATCTGAAGATCGACTCCGTCGTCGGCGTCGGCACGACGATCGAGATGAAGTTTCTGTCGGCATAAGGAGGACGCATGATCGTATACAAGCATTCCGTTTCCCTGGACCCGGAGAAGTGCAAAGGCTGTACCAACTGTTTGCGCCGCTGTCCCACGCAGGCGATCCGGATTCGCAACGGAAAGGCTCGTATCAATTCGACGCTCTGCATCGATTGCGGAGAGTGCATCCGCCACTGCCCCTACAAGGCGAAGAAGGCGACGTTCGATGAATGGGACTCGCTCGATCGTGAAAAGTATCTGATCGCGCTGCCCGCGCCGTCGCTGTTCGGACAGTTCGCAAATCTGGACGACGCCGATTACCTGCTGCAGGGGCTGATCAATCTTGGATTCAGCGAGGTGTTCGAGGTCGCCAAAGCGGCGGAGCTTGTCACGGATTATACGCGCGCGTACATGCAGCGCATGGGAGATGCGCACATGCCGTTTATCAGTACGGCATGTCCGGTCGTGGTCCGGCTGATCTCTCTGCGGTTTCCGACGCTTCGGAGCAAAATGGTCCCGGTCATGCCGCCGATCGAACTGGCGGGCAAGCTCGCAAAAGAGCGCGCGCTCAAGGATCATCCGGAGCTGAACCCGGACAACGTCAAGACCGTGTTCATTTCACCGTGTCCCGCCAAGGTGAGCTGGGTGAAGAACACGCCGGCGGAAAAGGACTGCTACATCGACTACGTTGTTTCGATGAGCGATATTTATTTCCGGCTGCTTTCGAAAATGGACCGCGGCAGAATCCCGCAGGTCATGTCCGAATCGGGCATGATCGGCATGAGCTGGCCGTCGTCGGGCGGGGAAGCGAGCGCGCTGATGAACGATCACTACCTCGCGGCGGACGGCATCGAGAACATCATCCGCGTGCTGGACGATATCGAGATGGGGCATTTTCCCGATCTGAAGTTTGTAGAAATGAACGCGTGCCCGGGCGGGTGCGTGGGCGGCGTCATGACGGTTGAGAATCCGTATATCGCGCGCGTCCGCATTCGTTCGCTGCAGCGGTACATGCAGATCCAGCAGAACCATATCGCCATTCCGGAGGGCGAACCGCTTCCGCACGAGATTCTCACGGTCGAACCCGGCGAGTACAGCTCCGCGGAGATTTTAGACGCCGATCGGATGCGGTCGTTCCGCATGATGTCCGAGATCGAGCGGATCAGAAATCTGCTTCCGGGCATGGACTGCGGATCATGCGGCGCGCCGACCTGCCGCGCGCATGCGGAGGACGTGGTGCGCGGCGAATCGAAGCTGGACGACTGCGTGATCCGGATGCGTGAACTCTTGAGAGAACTCGAACGCGACGACGGAAAGTGAGAAACGGTATGACGGTACGGAATCTGATCGAACGAACGGGATATGAGCCGCTGCTGCTCGGCGACGACGCGCGTGAAATCACGGGCGGATACGCCGGAGACCTTTTAAGCTGGGTCATGGGCAGAGCCGAAAGCGGCGATTGCTGGGTCACGATCATGTCGAACGTGAACGTCGCGGCGGTCGGGCAGTTGACCGACTGCGCGTGTATCGTTTTTTCGGAAGGCGTCCGACCGGACGAAGCGGCGGTCAATGCTGCAAAGACGCACGGACTGAACCTGCTTCTGACCGAAAAATCCACGTTTGAGGTCTGCGCCGAAGTCGGCGCGATGCTCAAATGAGGACGCTCCGGTACGATCTGCATCTGCATTCCTGCCTGTCCCCGTGCGGGGACATGGATATGACGCCGTGCAATATTGCCGGAATGGCGTGTGTGAACGAGCTGGAGCTCGTCGCGCTGACCGACCACAATACGGTCGAGAACTGTCCCGCGTTTTTCGAGGCGTGCGCACAGTACGGCGTCGTGCCGGTTGCGGGCATGGAGCTGACGACGTCGGAGGACATTCACCTGCTGTGTCTGTTCGAAACGCTCGACGCGGCGCTGGCGTTCGGAAACGCGGTGAAGGAACACCGCATGAAGATCAAAAACCGCGTGGAGATCTTCGGCGAACAGGCGATTCTGAACGCGCAGGATGAGAAGATCGGAGAGGATCCGTACTTCCTGCCGGCGGCGACGGACCTGGATCTTGGGGCGGCGGCAGAACTGGTCGGAACATACGACGGCGTTTGCTGGCCGGCGCACATCGATCGCGACGCGAACGGACTTCTTGCGGTGCTCGGCACGTTTCCGGACGAACCGGTTTTTTCCATTGCGGAGCTGCGCGAAGCAAAGAACCGCGATCTTGCCGGAAACCGTGCGATCATTCTGAGCTCGGACGCGCACCGGCTGTGGGAGATCGGAGACGCGGGCGGAAGCATCACGCTCGACACCGATGAAACGGAACCGGAAGCGGTCAGAAAAGCGCTGTTTTCGAAACTGCGGGAGGGAACGCTGTGAAAGAGCTTTCGCTGAACATTCTCGACATCGCGCAAAACTCGATCCGCGCCGAAGCGTCGCTGATCGAGATCCTGCTCGACGAAACGGAAACGACGCTCACGCTCACGATCCGCGACAACGGCTGCGGCATGTCGGAGGAATTCGTCAAAACGGTGACCGATCCGTTCTCCACCACACGCACCACGCGCAAGGTCGGAATGGGCATCCCGCTTCTGAAGCTGGCGGCGGAGCAGACGGGGGGAACGCTTTCGATCCGCTCGACGCAAAAAGAGGTCGATCCTGCGCACGCGGGCACGGAGATCTCGGCGTCGTTTGATAAAACACATCTGGATTTTACGCCGCTCGGCGACGTGGTTTCCACGATTGTCCTGCTGATTCGCGGAAGCGCGAAGACGGATTTCGTTTTCCGCCACACGCTGCCCGACCGCACGGTCGAACTCGACACGCGCGAGATCCGGCAGGTGCTGGGGGATGAGGTGCCTCTGGATACATACGAGGTCCTCGCCTGGATTCGTGATATGCTGACGGAGCAGTACGCTTCGGAGGCTTGACGATATTTTCAAATAACGAATGAAAGGATCAAACTCATGAAAACATTGGAAGAACTTGCACAGATTCGTGACAGAATGAAAAACAAAGTCGCGCTTCGGGAAGGCACCGGCGAGATCCGTGTTGTCGTCGGCATGGCGACCTGCGGCATCGCGGCGGGCGCGCGTCCGGTTCTGAACGCGTTTGTGGAACAGGTTGCGAATAAGGATCTGGGCGACCGCGTCACGGTCACGCAGACCGGCTGCATCGGCATGTGCCGCTTTGAGCCGATCGTTGAGGTCTTTGAGGGCGACAAGCGCACCACATACGTGCACGTCAAGCCCGATATGGTTCCGGAGATCATTGAGACGCATCTGATCGGCGGCAAACCCGTCGTGAAATATACCAAGGTGGAAGAGTAACGGAGGAAATACAGAATGATTCGTACGCATGTTTTGATTTGCGGCGGTACGGGTTGTACCTCTTCCGGCAGCAAGAAGATTGCCGATTTGCTGGAAGAAGAAATCGCAAAAAAAGGTCTTGCTGAAGAGATCAAGGTCGTTCGCACCGGTTGTTTCGGCCTGTGCGCGCTGGGCCCGGTCATGATCGTGTACCCGGAGGGCACGTTCTACAGCCGCGTCAAGCTCGAGGACGTTCCCGAGATCGTCGAAGAGCATCTCTTAAAGGGCCGTGTCGTCGACCGTCTCGTCTATCGCGAGAGCGAAGGCGAGGAAAAGGTCGAGGTTCCGTCCCTGCAGGAAACGGGCTTCTACAAGACGCAGCTGCGCGTTGCGCTTCGCAACTGCGGCGTCATCAACCCGGAACAGATCGACGAGTACATCGCGATGGACGGCTATTCCGCGCTCGGCAAAGTGCTCACCGAAATGACGCCGGAACAGGTCGTCCAGGTCATGAAGGACTCGGGGCTCAGAGGCCGCGGCGGCGCAGGCTTCCCGACCGGCATGAAGTGGGAGTTCGCGGCGAAGAATAAGGTTCCGCAGAAGTACGTCGTGTGCAACGCGGACGAAGGCGACCCCGGCGCGTTCATGGACCGTTCCGTTCTCGAAGGCGATCCGCATGCGGTGCTCGAAGCGATGGCGATCGCGGGCTATGCGATCGGCGCAAACAAGGGCTTCATCTACGTCCGCGCGGAGTACCCGATCGCGGTTCAGCGTTTGAACATCGCCATCGGACAGGCGCGTGAGTACAATCTGCTCGGCAAGGACATCTTCGGCACCGGGTTCGATTTCGATATCGAAGTCCGTCTCGGCGCAGGCGCGTTCGTCTGCGGCGAGGAGACCGCGCTGTTGACCTCCATCGAGGGCAACCGCGGCGAGCCGAAGAACAAGCCTCCGTTCCCGGCGAACAAGGGTCTGTTCGGTCAGCCGACGATCATCAACAACGTCGAAACGCTCGCGAACATCCCGCAGATCATTCTGAAGGGCGCCGACTGGTTCGCGTCCATGGGTACCGAGGGCAGCAAGGGCACCAAGGTCTTCGCGCTCGGCGGCAAGATCGTCAACACCGGTCTTGTGGAGATCCCGATGGGCACCACGCTTCGCGAGATCATCTACGACATCGGCGGCGGCATCCCGAACGGCAAGAAGTTCAAGGCTGTCCAGACCGGCGGCCCGTCCGGCGGCTGCATCCCGGCAGAGTTCCTTGACATGCCGATCGACTACGATAACCTCAAGAAGATCGGCGCAATGATGGGCTCCGGCGGTATGATCGTCATGGACGAAACGACCTGTATGGTCGACGTCGCGCGCTTCTTCCTCGACTTCACGGTCGACGAAAGCTGCGGCAAGTGCACGCCGTGCCGCATCGGTACGAGACGTCTTCTCGAAATGCTCGACAAGATCACGTCCGGCAACGGCACGCTCGAAGACCTCGATAAGATGGAAGAGCTCTGCAAGTACATTCAGGCGAACGCGATGTGCGCGCTCGGTCAGACGGCGCCGAACCCGGTTCTGTCCACGCTGAAGTATTTCCGCGACGAGTACGAAGCGCACGTTGTCGAAAAGCGCTGCCCGGCAGGCGTCTGCAAGAACCTCATGCATTATGAGATCCAGCCCGATAAGTGCCGCGGCTGCACGCTGTGCGCACGCCGCTGCCCGGCCAACGCGATCACGGGCAAGGTCAAGGAACCGCACGTCATCGATCAGTCGAAGTGCATCAAGTGCGGCGCCTGCATGGAAGGCTGTAAGTTCTCGGCCATCGTGAAGAAATAAGGAGGACGACATGGATACTGTTCACATGAAAATCAACGGAATGGAAATCGAAGTACCCGCGGGTTCGACGATTCTCGAAGCGGCGGAGCTCGCCGGCATTCGCATTCCGACGCTTTGCTACATGAAAGAGATCAACGCGATCGGCGCATGCCGTATGTGCGTGGTCGAGGTCAAGGGCGCGCGCTCCAACCCCGTTGCGTGCCTGATGCAGGTTGCCGAGGGCATGGAAGTGCAGACGAACACCGAAGCGCTTCGCCAGTCGCGTAAAATGACGCTCGAGCTGATGCTCAGTAACCACCGTATGGACTGCTTAAGCTGCGTCAGAAGCGGCAACTGCGAATTGCAGGCGCTGTCTCAGGAATACGGCTGCGACGCGCATAAGTTCGGCGGCGCGCCGACCGAACCGGACATCGACGATTCCGCGATCCACCTCATTCGCGACAATTCGAAGTGCATCCTGTGCCGCCGCTGCGTGGCGGTGTGCAAGTACAACCAGCACTGCAACGTCATCGGCGCAAACGAGCGCGGCTTCAAAACCCACATCGCAAGCGCGTTCGATCTGCCGCTGGCGACCACGTCGTGCGTCAACTGCGGACAGTGCATCAGCGTCTGCCCGACCGGCGCGCTGACCGAGCGCGACGATACCGACAAGGTCTGGAAAGCGCTCTCCGATCCCGAAATGCATGTGGTCGTCGGTCCCGCACCGTCGGTCCGCGTCCAGCTCGGCGAAGAGTTCGGCATGCCGATCGGCACCAACGTCGAGGGCAAGATGATCGCAGCGCTGCGCCGTCTCGGCTTTGACAAGGTGTTCGACATCGACAACGCCGCGGACGTCACGATCATGGAAGAAGGCACCGAGCTGATCGGTCGTCTCACCAAGGGCGGCAAGCTCCCGCTGATCACGAGCTGCAGCCCCGGCTGGATCAAGTTCTGCGAGCACTACTATCCGGAGTTCATTCCGAACCTGTCCTCCTGCAAATCGCCGCAGGGCATGTTCGGCGCGCTCGTGAAGTCCTACTATGCCGAGAAGATGGGCATCGATCCGAAGAAGATCTTCGTCGTCTCGATCATGCCGTGCACCGCGAAGAAGTTCGAGGTGCAGCGTCCCGAGCTCGGCAAGAACGGCGTACCGGACATCGACGTATCGCTTACCACGCGTGAGCTTGCTTCGATGATCCGCCGTTCGGGCATCAAGTTCACGGAGCTGCCCGATGAAGTCTGCGATCCGATGCTGGGCGTCGCATCCGGCGCAGGTCACATCTTCGGCGCGACCGGCGGCGTTATGGAAGCCGCTCTGCGTACCGCGTACGAGAAGGTCACCGGCAAAACGCTTGAGAAGGTCGAGTTCCATGCGGTTCGCGGCACCGAAGCGATCAAGGAAGCGGAGTATGACCTGAACGGCGTCAAAGTGCGCGTTGCGGTCACCAGCGGCCTTGAGAACGCTTCGAAGCTTCTTGACATGATCAAGAGCGGCGAGAAGCAGTACGAGTTCGTCGAAGTCATGGCGTGCCCCGGCGGCTGCGTCAACGGCGGCGGTCAGCCCATCCAGCCCGGTTACGTCCGCAACTTTGTGGATCTTCGCGCAAAGCGCGCGGCGGGCCTGTACGGCGAAGACGAGAACATGCCGCTTCGCAAGAGCCACGAGAACCCCGAAGTGCAGGCGCTGTATCGCGACTATCTCGGCGAACCGAACAGCCACAAGGCGCACGAGCTGCTGCATACGCACTACACCGAAAGAGGTCTCTATAAATAATACAAGTGCAATAAGAGGGCGGGAGAGCGATCTCCCGCCCTTTTTCGTTCTGAAAAACGGGTTATCAAAAAATACACACAGAAAAAAGGATTTTTTGGAGTTTTGGCGTATATAATTATAGAATCCTTTTGCGGAGGGAGAAACATGGAGAACGGATCGGTTCGAATCATGCGGGAAGAATGGGAAAAGCAGATGCTCTCGCCCCATGCCATGCTGGTCGTAAACTCGCGCGGACGGGAAGAACCGCTGCCGCTCTGTCCGGTGCGAACGGAGTTCGTGCGCGACCGTGACCGCATCCTGCACAGCAAGTCGTTCCGCAGATTAAAGCATAAGACCCAGGTTTTTCTGGCGCCGAAAGGCGATCATTACCGTACCAGACTCACGCATACGCTCGAAGTCACACAGATCGCTCGCACGATCGCGCGCGCGCTGCGGCTCAACGAGGACCTGACCGAAGCGATCGCCATGGGGCATGACCTCGGGCACACGCCGTTCGGACATGCGGGCGAGGAGGTTTTAAACGCGCTGCTGCCCGGCGGATTCAAACACAACGTGCAGAGCCTGCGCGTGGTGGAGAAGCTCGAATACGACGGCAAGGGGCTGAATCTCACCTGGGAAGTGCGCGACGGCATCGTGAATCATACGAGCAGCGGACATCCCGCAACGGTGGAGGGAAAGGTCGTCTCCCTTGCGGACCGCATCGCCTACATCAACCATGACATCGACGACGCCATGCGCGCCGGCGTTCTGTGCGAAGAGGACCTTCCGCGTTCGTGCATCGAAACGTTCGGTTCGACGCACGCAAAGCGCATCAACAGTCTGATCATCAATGTGATCGAGAACAGCGTCGACAGCGATGAGATCCGGTTCTCGCCGGCGTTTGCCGAGGAATTCAAGGTGCTTCGGCAATTCATGTTTGACCGCGTGTACTTGAACCCGGTTGCAAAGAGCGAGGAGGGCAAGGCGAAAGGCGTTGTCCGCGCGCTGTACGAGTATTACTTTGAGCATCCCGAGCTTTTGGACGAGGAATATCAAAAAACGCTTGCCGAGGAGGGCAAGGCGCGCGCGGTCGCGGACTTTATCGCAGGCATGAGCGATACCTATGCGATCGCCACGTTTGAGAAAGTATTTGTTCCGAAAAGCTGGAACTGAGTTTTGATCCCATTCTGACGGAAAGGAGGACGCGCGATGGCATTTCCGAGCGCATGGCTGGACGAACTGCTGCACAAAAACGACATCGTTTCCGTGGTGTCGAACTATGTAGAACTGAAGCCCAAAGGCAGAAAGCTCTGGGCGTGCTGTCCGCTGCACGGCGAGAAGACGCCGTCGTTCTCCGTTTCGCCGGACAAGCAGCTCTTTTACTGCTTCGGCTGTCACGCGGGCGGCACGGTGATCCAGTTTGTCATGGATATGGAGCGGCTGACGTTCTATGAAGCGGTGCAGCAGCTTGCGGCACGCGCCGGCATGGAACTGCCCAATGAGATCAACGACCGCGATCTGCAAAAACAGCGTGCGCGCCGCAAGCGCCTGACCGAAGCGAATCGCGACGCGGCGCGGTATTTCTGCGCCTGCTTTACCGATCCGAAGATCGGGCGCGACGCACAGCAGTATGCGGCAAACCGCGGACTGAATCCGGAGATCGTGACGCGGTTCGGCATCGGATACGCGCCGGACTCATGGGATTCGCTGAAGACACATCTGCTGGGTATGGGGTATACCGAAACCGAGCTGGTCGACGCGGGACTGCTGGTGAAGAACGCCGAACGCGGCTCGGTCTATGACGCGTTCCGGGGAAGGCTGATCTTTCCGATCCTCGGCGTCACCGGACAGGTATTGGGCTTCGGCGCGCGCGTCATGGGCGACGAAAAACCGAAGTACATCAATACGGGCGACACGCCGGTCTACAATAAGCGCAACAACCTGTACGGACTGAACCTGCATAAGAACGAAAAGCTCGACGACCTCATCATGGTCGAGGGGTATATGGACGTGATCGGGCTCTTTAAGGCGGGCGTCAAAAACGCGGTCGCAAGCCTCGGTACGGCGCTGACCCAGCAGCAGGCGCGGCTTTTGAAACGGTACGTGGAGAAGGTTTATATCGCGTACGACGGCGACGCGGCGGGGCAGAACGCCACGGTTCGCGGACTGGATATCCTGAAAAACGAGGGACTCGAGGTGCGCGTTATCACGTTCCCGGACGATCTCGATCCGGACGAGTACGTGCAGGTCTACGGCAAGGAAGGATTTGACCGGCTCAAGGAGAACGCGCTGTCACTCAACGCGTTCAAGCTGGAAGCGATGGCAAAGAACTACGATCTTTCCGACGAGAATGCGCGCGAGCAGTATGCAAAAGCCGCGTGCGCGTTCGTTGCGGGACTGCAGCCGATCGAGCAGGAACGCTATTATCGCCTGATCGCGAAAAAGACGGGGTACGCTCTGGAAGCGTTGGAAGCGCAGGGCGTGCGCAGCGGCGGACTCGCGCCGGACCGCGGCGCACCGCCGATCCGCGGCGGATTCAGAAGACGCGCCGAAAACGGCGAGGATCCGCGCGACGTTACGGAGCGAACCCTGCTGCTGGCCTGCCTGCATGACGGCGAAGCGCTGAACCTGACAAAGGAGAAGCCCGCAAAAGAGCTGTTTCACAATCCGGTCTTTCTGGCATTGTTCGAAGCGCTGTGCGCGCAGGGAACGGCGTTTTCACTGGCGAAGTACGTCGGCGAGCTTCCGGAAAAGGAGGCGGAAACGGCGTCCTCGCTGCTTCGGGAAGAGGATGTGACCGAAAACACCTTGCGCGCGGCGTCGGACTGCATCAAGCGGCTTGAACGGGAGAACGACGCGGACGAGATCGCGCGGCTGCAGGCGGAACTCAAACGAACGGATCTGACGGCGGAGGAACGGGACGCCGCTTTGAAAGAAATCACGAAACGCATACGGGCAAATAAATAAGGAGACGGGACATGGAAGAAACAAAAACTTCGAAAAAGGCAAAAAAAACGAAGCAGGAAACGGTCGCAAACGAGCCGGAGACGGTCGAGACCGCCGTTGTGCCTGCGGACAAGCCGGTAAAGACCGCAAAGCGCATGGCAAAGCCGAAGGCGGAATCGCCTGCGCCGGCCGCGGAAGAACCCGTGCAGGAGAAACCGAAAAAGGCGAGCAAGACCAAGGCAAAGAAGCCGGAAGAACAGCCGATAGAGCCGGAAGCCGCGGTTGAACCGGCTGCGGAGGAACCCGTGCAGGAGAAACCGAAAAAGGCAAGCAAGACCAAGGCAAAGAACGCGGAAGAACAGCCGATAGAGCCGGAAGCCGCGGTTGAACCGGCTGCGGAGGAACCCGTGCCGGAGAAACCGAAAAAGGCAAGCAAAAGCAAGGCAAAGAAGGAAAATCCCGTTGAGCCGGAGGTCGCAAAGGAGACCGAGTCCGAAGAGGAGGACGAGGACGAGCCGAAACCGATAAACGCCGAACAGCGCATTCGTGAGCTGCTGGAATCGGGCAAGCAGAAGGGAATCCTGACCGTCAACGAGGTCATGGATACGCTGAACGAAATCGGCGTCGACGCCGATCAGATGGACAAGATCTACGGCGAGCTTGAGGAACTCAACATTGATATCGTTGAGGAAGTCGAGGTCCCCGAGGACATCAACGAAGAGATCGCGCAGATCGAAACGGTGCTTGCGACGACCGAGGGCATCAACATCGACGACCCGGTCCGCATGTACTTAAAGGAGATCGGCAAGATCCCGCTGCTGAATCCCGATGAGGAAGTCGAGATCGCGCAGCGCATGTCGGAGGGTGATCTGGACGCCAAGCATCAGCTCGCGGAAGCCAACCTGCGTCTGGTCGTTTCGATCGCAAAGCGCTACGTCGGACGCGGCATGCTGTTCCTTGATCTGATCCAGGAAGGGAACCTCGGCCTCATCAAAGCGGTTGAAAAGTTCGATTACCGCAAGGGCTATAAGTTCTCGACCTATGCAACGTGGTGGATCCGCCAGGCGATCACGCGCGCGATCGCGGATCAGGCGCGCACGATCCGCATACCGGTGCATATGGTGGAGACGATCAATAAACTGATCCGTGTCAACCGTCAGCTTGTGCAGGAGCTCGGCCGCGATCCGCGTCCCGACGAGATCGCAAAGGAGATGGGCATCTCCGAGGACAAGGTGCGCGAGATCTTGAAGATCGCGCAGGAGCCGGTCTCGCTGGAGACCCCGATCGGCGAGGAGGACGACTCGCATTTGGGCGACTTCATCCCGGACGACGACGCGCCCGCGCCTGCGGACGCCGTTGCTGTCGCCCTGCTGAAAGAGCAGCTGATGGACGTGCTGAACACCCTGACGCCGCGCGAAGCGAAGGTCCTGCGCCTGCGCTACGGGCTCGACGACGGCAAAGCGCGTACGCTCGAGGAGGTCGGCAAGGAGTTCAACGTCACGCGTGAGCGCATCCGTCAGATCGAGGCAAAGGCATTGAGAAAACTGCGTCACCCGTCCAGAAGCAAGAAACTCAAGGACTTTTTGGAATAAGGATGATAAGGCGTCCCGAAGAGGGACGCCTTGATGCAGCGTATGAAAACGGTTTTGGTGATCGGCGCGGGCGGCGGCATGGGACGCGCCTGCGTCAAACAACTGCACGACGACGGATACCGCGTGATCGGACTGGATCGAAGCACAGATTCGATCCCGGACGGGTGCGAATGCTATGCGGCGGACGTCACGCGCGCAGACGAACTGAACGCGGCGTTTGACGCGATCAGCGCGCGCACGGACGCGCTTTACGCGATCGTCTATGTGACCGGCGTCTATGATATGGATTCGCTCGTCGAGATCGACGAAGCAAGACTTCGGCGCATCTTCGACGTCAACGTGTTCGGCGCGTATCGCGCGATCAAGACGTTCTTTCCGCTTTTGAAGCCGGACAGCCGCGCGGTGATTGTGACCAGCGAGCTCGCGCCGCTCGACCCGCTGCCGTTTACCGGACTGTACGGCATTACAAAGGGCACGCTCGAGGGGTACGCGTTCTCGCTTGCGATGGAACTGCAGCTGCTCGGGATCTCCGTTTCGGTGATTCGCCCCGGCGCGGTCGAAACGCCGCTGCTGGCGCAGTCCGTGACCCGCATCAAGGCGTTTACGGAAGCGACCGAACTCTATCCGGGACAGGCGGCAAGATTTTTGCGCGTCACGGAGAAGGTGGAATCCAAAAGCATTCCGCCCGAAGCGGTTGCGAGGAAGGTGCGCTTCGTCCTGCGCGCAAAGCGCCCGCGCTACCTGTATACGCAAAACCGCAATCCGCTGTTGCTGCTGTTCGGCGCGTTGCCGAAGCAATGGAAACTGGGCATCATCAAACGCTTCCTCGGAAGATAAAAAAACGGGTCGGAGAGCTTCCGATCCGTTTTTATCTGTTCGTTTATTTCAAGGTGATTGAGCCGTCGGGGGATAGAGCCAAAGCTGTTTCAAAGAAGGCTTTCGTCGCGTTGATCAGATGCGCCGTGTCCGCCGTGCCCGCCGTTTCGACCGCCGAGTGCATGGCAAGCTGCGCAAGTCCGATGTCGACCGTTTTCACCGAAACGCGCGTATTGCTGATGCTGCCCAAGGTTCCGCCGCCCGCAATATCGCTGCGGTTGGAGAAATGCTGCACCGGCACGTTTGCTCGCGCGCAGATCTCCGTAAACAGCGCTTCGGAGAGCGCGTCGGTCGCGTAGCGTTGATTCGCGTTGTGCTTGATGACCACGCCGCCGTTCATGCACGGACTGTTCTGCGCGTCGGACAGCTCCGGATGATTCGGATGCTTGGCGTGTCCGTTGTCGCAGGAAAGCATCAGCGATGCGGGAAGCAGTTCCGAAAGCGCGTGCCCGTTCGCTTCCGCGATCCGCGTCAGCACGTCAAAGAGCAGCGTGCTCGCCGCGCCCTGCTTGGTCTCGCTGCCGACCTCCTCGTTGTCGAAGAGCGCGTAAACGGGAATCGCATGCTTCGCGTCCGCTTCGAGAAACGCCGTAAACGTCGCGTACGCGCACTGCAGATCGTCGATGCGCGGCGCGCAGAAGAACGCGTCGTCCGCGCCGAACACCGAGCCGCGTGCCCGGTTGACGACGTAGAGATCCATCGAAACGATCGCATCCTCCTTGACGCCGAGCTCCTTTGCAACCAGCGTTTTCACAACGCCCTTTTCGGTCGTGTTCGCAAGGAGCGGCAGCGTGTCGACCGCTTTGTTGTACTTGTAACCATTGTTGATCTCGCGGTTGAAGTGGATGCATACGTTCGGGATCAGACAAAGATCGCGGTCGAACGTGACGATCTTTGTTTCAAACGAAGCGCCGTTTTTGACGATCGCGCGTCCCGCGAGCGACAGAGGACGGTCGAACCAGCTCGATACGATCATACCGCCGTAGCCCTCGGTATTGAGCTTCAGATAGTGTTCCGCGGCGGCGACTTCGCTCTCGTTCTTGAGCTTGAAGCAGGGCGAGTCGCTGTGGCTTGCGGCAATCATGAAGCTTTGCGCGTTTTCGGGCAGCGTGAACGCGATCAGGGCTCTTGTTGGTCAGCAGCTCATGGTCCAGCCCGTGGCAGCCCAGAGCATGCCCCCGGCGCACGATCTCCCGCAGTATGCCGGCATTCTCGTCGGCGATCTCGCCCACGCAGAAGAAGGTGACCTTGAC
>CAJOKM010000013.1 GCA_905235205.1 uncultured Clostridia bacterium
ATGGTGCCGGTGGTGGGACTCGAACCCACACGATGTCGCCATCAACGGATTTTGAGTCCGTCACGTCTGCCAATTCCATCACACCGGCAAGTGTCTTATTATTTATAGCACAACCGCGGGTAAAACGCAAGAGGGGATTTCGCGCGCGATTGAGAAAAGCGCCCCGAAAGGGGACGCTTTGCATCGTTGAACAGGACGAAAGCCGTTTTTGATCAGTACTGCAGGATCGTGTGCACCGGGTACTCCGAAAGCGTTTCGCGGCCTGAAAGATCGCACAGTTCGATCGCGAACACACAGCCCGCCACCGTTCCGCCCGCCTGTTCGGCAAGTTTGGCGCACGCAAGCGCGGTGCCGCCCGTGGCAAGCAGATCGTCGACGATCGCAACGCGCGCGCCGGGATGGATCGCGTCCACGTGGATCTGCAGTTCGTCCGTGCCGTATTCGAGTCCGTAGGTGCAGCCCATCGTTTCATACGGCAGCTTGCCCGGCTTTCTCGCGGGAACGAATCCGGCGTGCAGCGCGTTCGCAAGCGCCGCGCCGAAAATGAATCCGCGCGCTTCCGGTCCGATGATCAGATCGACGTGCTGCTCACGCAGGGGCTTCGCCATTGCTTCGACGAGTTCTTCAAACCCTTCCGCATCGCCGATCAGCGGCGTGATATCACGAAACAGGACCCCTTCCTTCGGGAAATCGGGAATGCTGCGTACCAAAGCTTTCAGATCCATAGGTTCCTCCTTGCGGCGTATGCCGAACAGATTACGGTTCATTATAGCATGTAAACCCGCAAGACCCCGGTAGTTTGCATTTTCTTCACAATCCCGTGACGCTTCTTTCACATGCAAAACGCATTTCTGCCGCATTTACGGGTTATACTGATACCATCAAAAGGAGAGCGGGTCTCCCTTCCCGCGATCCGATTGAACAAGACTCCTCCTTATCATTACCCCCTCTATCCTTGTCAGGACCGCCCCGTACCCCCGGGGCGGTTCTGATTTACGTACAAAGAGGCTGTTGAGAATGGTATCGGAAGCCGCGTTCTTCGCCCGGAGCTATACTGACGTATGCGAACGTGCGAAAACGTCGGCTAATTTGCGGCGAAACAAATGAAAGAAAGGGCGAATGAAATGCCCTTTCTTCATGCAAGGTTTCTTGCTTTCCCTTCGCCGCAAATGTTCCGGTGCCGTTATCGGCAGCCGTCTCCGCCCTCCCAGCGCTTTTTCGCGTCGGCTTCGAGCTTCAAAAGCGTCGCCTGCGGGTTTTTGACCTTCGCGAGGAAGATCATTGCCGCGATGATGTACGGCTTGAACGACGCCTGCTTATACAGCGGATCGCGATAGCGGTCGAACACACTCGCCGCGACCTCGCCCGCTTCGCAGCTGACGTCGGTGATGTCGGCGGGCAGGCAGTGCAAATACAGCGCCTTTCCGTCACGGGTGAGCTGCATCATTTCCTCGGTGCACTCCCAGTCCTTATGCTCGGCGTTTTGCGCAAGCAGCCGCTTTTCGAGCGCCTTGATGCCCTCAAGATCGCCGTTTCCGTACAGCTCGGTGCGCTCCTCCATCGCCTTGAACGGCGCCCAGGATTTCGGGTATACGATGTCGGCATCACGGAACGCTTCCTTCATGTCATGCGTGATCGTAAACTTCGCGCCGGACTTTTTACAGTTCTCCTCCGCGACCTTTACGACGTCGTCCATGATTTCGTACCCTTCGGGATACGCGAGCGTGACGTCCATGCCGAACCGCGTGAACAGACCCGCAACGCCCTGCGGCACGGAGAGAGGCTTTCCGTACGACGGACTGTACGCCCAGGTCATGGCGACCTTCTTGCCCTTGAGATTTCGGATCGCCTCGTCGAGATCATCGCTTCCGCCGAGCTCGTGGATGCAGTGCAGCATGTCCGCCATGCACTGCGTCGGGTGGTCGATGTCGCACTGGAGATTCACAAGCGTCGGCTTCTGCTCTAAAACGCCCGCCTTGTTGCCCCCGGTCACCGCGTTGACGACGTTGTGCATGTAGGTGTTGCCCTTGCCGATGTACATATCGTCGCGGATGCCGATGACGTCCGCCATGAACGAGATCATGTTCGCGGTCTCACGCACCGTTTCGCCGTGCGCGATCTGGCTCTTGCCCTCGTCGAGGTCCTGCACCTCTAACCCTAAAAGGTTGCACGCCGACGCGAACGAGAACCGCGTGCGCGTGGAGTTGTCGCGGAACAGCGAGATGCCGAGCCCCGAATCGAAGATCTTACAGGAGATGTTGTTCTCGCGCAGATGCCGCAGCGCGTCCGCCACGGTGAACACCGCCGCGATCTCGTCGTCGGTCTTTTCCCAGGTCAGGAAAAAGTCGCCGTTGTACATGTTGTCGAACTTCAGCCCATTCAGCTTATCGGTATACTTCTTGACGTTGCTCATAGCTCCTCCTCAAAATCAGTCGTTTGCAAACTTGGTGTCGGTTTTGCCCGCGCGGTACTCGGTCACGTCGTCCGTTCGGTTCTCGGGCTTATAGCACATCGGCACGGCGGCGTACAGCGCCGCGCAGGTGACGAGGTCCTGTTTCCATGTAATCTCGTTCGGCGCGTGCGCCTGCGATTCCGCGCCGGGTCCGAAGCCCACGCACGGGATGCCGTAGCGTCCCTGGATCGAAACGCCGTTTGTGGAGAACGTCCACTTGTCGATCAGCGGGCGGTCGCGCTTGTCCATTGCGCTCGGGTGCCCGATGCGCTTTTCCCCGAACAGCGCTTTATGCGCGTCGACCAGCGCCTGCACGTGCGCCGCGCTCTCCTTATTGATCCAGGTCGGGAAATAGCACTCGGTCTCATACTTCAATCCCGTCCACGCCGGACGGTCGTAGAGGTACATCGAGACCTTGACGTCGTCGCCGTATTTACGGCAGCTCGGCAGGTTTCGGATCTCCTCAAGGCAGGAATCCCACGTTTCGCCCGCGGTCATGCGCCGGTCCAGAGAGACCGCGCACGAATCCGCGACCGCGCAGCGCGACGGCGAGGTGTAGAAGATCTGCGAGCAGGTGATCGTGCCGCGGCCCAAGAAGCGCGCGTCCTCGTAGTGCTCGGGATTGTACTTCGGATCGAGCATCTTTACAAGGCCCTTGATCTCGTCCTGCTCGGTTGCCGTATTCTCGTTGAGCGCGCGCACCTCGCGGAGGATGTCCGCCATCTTATAGATCGCGTTGTCGCCGCGC
The DNA here is from genome assembly GCA_905235205.1 of uncultured Clostridia bacterium. Lineage (GTDB taxonomy): Bacteria > Bacillota > Clostridia > Christensenellales > CAG-138 > UBA3792. The sequence goes on from CAJOKM010000013.1 coordinate 3,201, forward strand.
TCCGGCGCGGAGCCGTGGCACGAAACGCCCTTGACGTCCACGCGAATCTCCATGCGCCCGCGATGCCCCCGGTAGATGCCGCCGTCGGTCGGCTCGGTGGAAACGACGAACTCCGGCGTAATACCGTCCTCCTTATGGATGTACTGCCAGCACAGTCCGTCGCAGTCCTCCTCCTGCACCGAGGCGACCACGAGGATCTTCGTGTCCGCAGGAATGAGATTTAAGTCCTTCATGATCTTTGCGCCGTACACCGCCGAGACCACGCCGCCCTCCTGATCGGAACCGCCGCGGCCGTAGATGATGTCGTCGGTCTCGTAGCCCTTGTACGGATCGTGCTCCCAGTTTGCGAGGTTGCCGATGCCGACGGTGTCGATGTGTCCGTCGAACGCGATGATCCGTTTGCCTTCGCCCATCCAGCCCAAAGCGTTGCCCTCGGGATCGATCTCCGCTTTGTCAAAGCCGAGCGCTTCCATCTCGGCGATCGTGCGCCGGATGACGCCCTCCTCCTCGCAGCTCTCGCTGGGGATCGCGATGAGATCGCGCAAAAACTTCGTCATATTCGGGAGATAGTTCTGTGCCGCCTGTTTGATTGCCTCAAAATCCATGATCGTTTCCTTTCTTACAAAAGATTATGATTCTTTGTCGGCGCTCTTCGCGTCGATGTAGGAATAGAGCGTATATTTGCTGATGCCGAAATACTTCGATACCTTGTCGCCGCTGCGGGTGATGAGAAACGCGCCGGCGCGGTTGAGGAACGCGATCGCCTCGATCTTATCCTCCTTGCTCATCAGGGCGACCGGCTTTCCGACGCGCTCCACCGACTGTTCGATGAGATCGTCGAGTAGCTCGTTGACCGACTGCGGAATGCGATCCGGCGATTTTTTCTCGACCTTGTGGTTCAGGATGGAGCTGATCGCGCGATCCGCCATCAGAAGCTCGGTCACGTCATAATTGATCGAAAAGATCCCGCCCACGGAACCGTCCGGCTCGCGGATATAGACCGTGGAGCACTTTAAGATCCGCCCGTCATGCGTTTTCATCAGATACCCCGCGGAGTCCTCGAGCTTTTCGGGATCGGTCTCTCTGAGCGCTTCCAGAACGACGCGGCTCGCGCCGTCGCCCGCCTTGCGGTGCGAAACGTGTCCGTTCTCGATGGCGACGATCGTGTGCGCCGTGTCCTCGCCCTTGAGATCGTGCACGACCACCTCGCAGTTCTCCCCGAACTGCGCCGCAAGCGCCTTTCCGAGCCGTTTCAGAAAATCCAGGTCCATTCGACCGTTCCCCCAATCCCATACTTGTATATAGTATAAACGATAGCCGCCCCGCTGCACAAGGGGAAAACAAAACTTTTTGAGAAAAGCTGACAGATTTTTTGCGTGCGCCGGCGGCGGAAAAACGGCCCGGACGGTTGCAATCCGCCGCCGGATGCGGTACAATAAAACAAATCATGAAAAGGAGAACCGATATGGAAGACGAAAGAGATCTTGTCACCTTTACCGATGAGGAAGGCAACGAGTTTGACCTGGAGGTCATTGATTACTTTGAGCACGAAGGCAGGGAGTACGCGGTGCTCGTGGACGCGGAGCTGCCCGAAGAGCCCGAGGAGGACTTCGAGGTCTGCATCATGGAGATCGTCGTGAACGAGGAGGAGGACATGGAAGAGTTCGTGCCCGTTCCCGACGACAAGCTGGACGAGCTGTTCGCGATTGCCGAAAAGCGCATGGAGTGCTGGGATTGCGAGGCGGAAGACTGTGAAGGCTGCGAAAAGGTCGAAGAGTAAAATATAAATAAAAGAAAGTAAAGGGGACCGTATCGATAAATACGATCCCTTTTTATTTTGAAAGCAAAATTGAAACACTACTCTTCTTAATCGTCTAAGAACATAAAGCTGATTAATTCCTCTACTGAAGAAACTTCTTCGTTCCGCTGATCTCGTGAAGAATCAAAAGTCTTATAAACGACCTTGTTCCCAATATGGAAATTGTCACTTATGCTGATTTCCTTTCCTTCACTTTCATAAGTCAATAATGATAAAGTCCACACCCAATCTTCCTCTGCATCATTTACGTTTACGGGAAAAAAGTCCATATAAACATAATCACCATTACTGGCAAATATTTTATATTGCAACATCGTATCTTCGTTTCCGTCTATATACTCTACCTTATAGTTTTCCAGTTTCTTTACTGTAGCAAATCCATTACTTATCAGTTTTCCAACAGAATCCGTATACGGCTCGAAAAAATCCTGATACAGTTGCGTCGTTTCGAGATCCGTCATGTCGATCGTTTCATTTGTCTCGCTTGTTGCTGTCGGTTTTTCTGTTGTAGCAATTGTCTCCACCGCTGCAACAGGATTCATTGTTTCAATCGGCTTATCATTTTGAATATTCGCTGTTGCGGCTGCAGTCTGAATCGATGTTTCTAATGAAGTTTGTTCTTTTTCCGGAACTCCTCCTGCAATGGCAATCAGTAAATACGCAATCCATGCTGCAACGATAATCAGAATCTTTGCCCACAATTTGAGTTTTTGGTTCTTAACCATGAGAATCGTCAAAGGAAGCGGAAAAATGAAAATCCATCCCAATACCCAGAGCCACGTTTTACGCTTCTTCTTGGGTGCTGCTTCGTCCTCGAACCATGTGTATCCGCAGTCTTTGCAAACACCTACTGTTCGATGGACAATTTGCTTCGACTTCTTCCCCTTGACTTCTCCCTGATTCTCGCGTCTGAAAGAAAGATTCGTACTTCCGCATCTCTTGCAGCAACTTTGCGGATTGTTGATTTGTGTTCCGCAGTATTCGCATACGGCGGTGTTCGTTTCAGCACCACAATTCGGACATTTCATAATTTACCCTCCTTACCAGCACCCTTAATTCTGACTTGATTATACAATGCAAATCGCTCAACTTCATCTTAACCCATAAAAATACTTGTGTCAATAGCGTTATGCTATTATCAAACGGTTTATTACTTGTGAAAATCGCCTAAAATATTAGTAGGGTGATAATTATGAAAACAAAGTATAAACAGCTCTATGAAAAATTCGGATTAAACGTTGTTTATTATCGCAAACGAAAGCGTTTGACGCAGTTACAGTTGGCGGAACTTGTGGATGTGGACAGAAGCCATATCAGCGCGATCGAACTTGGTAATGTTGGCGTTTCGTTCGATGTGCTGTTCAAACTATGTGAGGTTTTAGAGATTACTCCGAAGGAGATATTTGATTTTCGAAATTGAAATTCCGTATATGTAAACAACCGCACCTGATTGGGTGCGGTTGTTTGCAATCATGTTTACCGATTCTCTTCGAGCAGCGCCTTGAAAGCGGGAAGGCTCTTTAGGATCATGTCGTGGCTCACGCAGGTGGAAAGGCGGAGATACCCGGGGCAGCCGAACGGCTCGCACGGCGGGATCAGCAGGTTGTATTCCTTCGCCTTTTCGGAGAACTCCAGCGCGGTGCCGAACGGCGCCTTCAGAAGCATATAGAACGCGCCGTGCGGATACACGCAGGTATATCCCAGTTCGGTGAGACCCTTATACAGCGTTTTGCGGTTCTCATCATACGCCTTGATATCCGGCATAACGCAGCAGCAGCGTTCCACGACGTACTGCGCGGTCGTCGGCGCGCAGATGTGTCCGAGCGCGCGCGCGGAGCCCGCGACGGCGTTGAACAGATCGGTGCTGTCCGCCGCCTGATCCGGCACGTACACATAGCCGATACGCTCGCCGGGCAAGCTCAGCGACTTCGACCACGAATAGCACACGACGGTGTTCTCATAGATGTTCGGAATGAACGGCGCTTCGTACCCGTCGTACACGAGCTCGCGGTACGGTTCGTCGGCGATGATATAGATCGGATGCCCCGTTTCCGCGCTCTTTTTGCGCAGAAGTTCTGCAAGCGCTTCGAGCGCCGCCTTCTGATAAACGACGCCGGAGGGATTGTTCGGCGAGTTGATGATGATCGCCTGCGTATGCTCCGTAACGTACGGTTCGACGTCTTCGATATGCAGGTCGAAATCGGTCGTGTTCGCCGGTACGATGACGACCTTGCCGCCGATCGCGCGGATGAACGTCGGATATTCGGGGAAGTACGGCGCAAGAATGATAAACTCCGCGCCGGGTACGCACATCGCCTTCATCGTGCTCATCAGCGCGGGCGCCGCGCCGCAGGTGAAGAACAGGTTTTCAGGTCTTGCCTTTGCGTCGAACCGCGCGTTTAGGTTCTTCGCCACCGCCTCGCGCACGCTCATTGCGCCGGTTGCCGACGTATAGCCGTGGACCTTGACGGTGTCCTCGCGCGCCGCCTGGGAACGGAACTCCGCCTGCACCGCGTCGGGCGCGGGCACGGACGGATTGCCGATCGAAAAATCAAAGACGTTCTCCGCGCCGACCTCCGCCTTGCGCTTCAGACCGTACTCAAACAGTTCACGAATGCCGGAGCGCTTTGCGCCGAGCTGTACCATTTCATGGACTAACATATCTGACCCTCCCTTACATACCGCGTGCAACGACCGCGCCGAGCGCGACGGACGCCAGTTTGACCTCCGCGCTGTCCGCGCGGGATACGAGTACGATCGGAACCTTTGCCCCGACCACGATGCCGGCGTTCATTGCGCCGCCGAAGATCGACATCGCTTTGCCGATGCCGTTTCCCGTTTCATACGAGGGCACCAGCAGGATGTCCGCCTGCCCGGCGCCTTTCGCGTCGTAATGCTTGTGACGGCACGCCGCCTCGCTCACCGCAAGGTCGAGCCCGACCGGACCGTACACGTTCATGTGATACGGCGCCCAGCGGTCCGTCATTTCACTGAGCGTTTTCGCGTCGACCGTCGACTGGATCTTCGGATTGACGACCTCCGCGCCGCAGATGCACGCCGCGTTGATCTCGTCGTAGCCGAGCGCCTTGAACACCTTCGCCGCGTTTTCGAGGATCTCCGCTTTCTTGTCGAGATCCGGGAACGTGTTCATGCCGCCGTCGGTGAGCCCCATCATGCGATGCCCCTTCGGTTCGTACATCATGACGTGACTGATCAGCTTGCCGGTGCGAAGTCCCGCTTCCGGCTTCAGCACCGCGCGCATGATGTCCGGCGTGTTCAGCAGCCCCTTCATCAAAAAGTTCGCTTTGCCCTCGCTAACGCACTGCACCGCCTTTTCGGCGCAGTCCGCGTCGGAATCCGCATGAATGATCTCGTAGCTTTCCGGTTCCTCGCCGATCTCTCTTAAGATCGCTTTGATCTCGGTCTCGTGTCCGACAAGGATCGGTTCTGCGATCTTTCTCTTCTTCGCTTCCGCGACCGCTTTCAACACGTCCGCGTCGTGCGCGGCGGCAACCGCGATCCGTCCGGACGCGAAGCCCTCCGCCGCCCTGATGATCTCCTGGATCGTTCTCATTTGTTCTCCCCCATATACGCTCTGGCAGGTTCGCCGTGCAGCACGCGCAAGGCGCCGTCCGCCAGACTCTTCATCTCTTCCTCGCCCGGGAAATACAGCACCGGCGCGAGCGGTTTCAGATACTGATCGAGCTCGTCGCAAAAGGCTTTGCTGTACGCCATGCCGCCCGTGTACACGATCGCGTCGACTTTGAACTTCAGCACCGCCGCCATAGCCCCCGCGTCCTTACTTAGCTGATACGCGAGCGCCTTGAAGATCCGCGTGGCTTCCGGCTCGTCGCCGGAAAGCGCGCGGCGCTCGATCTCGCGGAAGTCCTTCGTGCCGAGGTACGAATACACGCCCGCTTCCGAGCTGATCAGCTTTTTGATCTCCTGCTTCGTCTTTCCCGAGAAGCAGAGGTTGACCACCGCGTTGACCGGCAGCGCGCCGGGACGGTCGAGTCCCATCGCGCCGTCGTCCTTGACGTTGAAATTGTCGATGACAAATCCCTTTTCGTGCGCCGCGACCGACACGCCGCCGCCCAGATGCAGCACGATCAGGTTCAGCTGTTCATATGGCTTACCGAGCGTCTTTGCCGCCTTGCGCGCAACGGATTTCTGGTTCAGCGCGTGGAAAAAGCTCTCGCGCTCCATGCCTTTGAGGCCCGAAACGCGGGCGAGATCATTGAGCTCGTCGACGCACACGGGATCGACAAAGAACGCCGGAATGCCCAACGGATCCGCGATCTCCTTTGCGATATAGGCGCCGAGGTTCGCCGCGTGCTCGCCGTAGAACGGGTGCAGGATGTCCTCGATCGCGCGGTCGTTGACCGCGTACGTGCCGGACGGGATGTGCCGGAACAGGCCGCCTCTGCCGCATACCGCGTCGAGCGTATGAAGATCGAAGTCCCTTTCCTTCAGCGCGTCCAGGATCAGCGCCTTGCGGTACGGCATCTGATCCGCGACCCGCTCAAACCGCTGCAGCTCCGCCGCGCTGTGATCGACGGACACGCGCAAAAGCTCGGCTTCCTCCTCGTACACCGCGATCTTTGTGGACGTCGCGCCCGGGTTGATGACCAGTACTCTCATGGCTTATACCGCGTCGTAACCGGCGTGGTACGCCTTAAGGTTCAGCTCTTTGAACTTCGGCGGAACGACGTCCGAAATGACCGCGTCCCAGTCGATGTCGGTCATGTTCAGCGCCTTTACCATGCTGCCGAACAGCACGATGTTCGCGCACTTGACGTTGCCCAAAGACTCCGCGATCTTTTCCGCGTTCAGCGGGTACACCTTGAAATGCTTCTGCATCGCCTCGAGGCAGCCCTCGGGATACTGCACGTACCCTGCCGCGATCGTCGAGGACGCCATTTCAAAGTCGTTGATGATCGCCACGCCGTCGGGCTTCAGGTAATTCGAATAGCGCACCGCTTCCATCTTCTCGAACGCGACGATGATATCCGCCGCGCCGTCGCCGATGACCGGAGAGTTGACTTTTTTGCCCCAATGCACCTGCGTCGAAACGCTTCCGCCGCGCTGCGACATGCCGTGTACTTCGCTCATCTTGACGTCATAGCCCGCGCGCATCAGACCGGTCACCAGCACCTTCGCGGTGAGGATCGCGCCCTGTCCGCCGACGCCTACCAATAAAGCACTCTTGTTTTCCATCGCTTAGTTCTCCTTTCGGGTGATCGCGCCCATCGGGCAGACCTGCGCGCAGACCGTGCAGCCGACGCAGGCGGCGGCGTCGATCTTCGCCTTCTTGTTCTCGACCATGACCGAGGGGCAGCCCACGGAGAGGCACTTCTTGCAGCCGATGCACTTTTGCGTATCGACTTCGCACTTGCCGACGTCATGCTTGATGCGCTTGATCAAGAGGCACGGACGGCGCGTGATGATCGCAGCGGGAACCTCGCTGTTCGCCGCTTCTTCGACCGCCGCTTCCATCGCCTTGAGATCCTGCGGATCGACGATGATGATGTTCTTGTAGCCGTAGGAGCGCAGGATGTCCTCGATCTTGAGCGCTTCGGCGATCTCGCCTTCGAGCGTGAAGCCGCTGCCCGGGTTGTCCTGATGTCCGGTCATGCCGGTGATGGAGTTGTCGAGCACGACGGGGATGACATTGCCCTTGTTGTAGATGATCTCGGCAGCGCCGGTCATGCCGGAATGGAAGAACGTGGAATCGCCGACCACGCCGAAGACCTTCTTATCGGTCTGACCGGACGCTTCGAACGCCTTCGCCATGCCCATCGCGACCGTGAAGCCGCCGCCCATGCACACGACCGAATCCAGCGCGTTCAGCGGCGGCGCGAAGCCGAGCGTGTAGCAGCCGATGTCGCCCGCGACGACGTAGTTCTTATGTCTGCCGACCGTGTAGAAGAATCCGCGGTGCGGGCAGCCCGGGCAAAGCGCCGGCGGACGCGACACGGGCTTGACGCCGACGTCGACCGTTTCCGGCTTGATGCCGAACAGACGCTCCTTCAAAAGCTGGGGATTGAGCTCGTACAGGTTTCCGATCTGCTCCTTGCCGCAGCACTCGATGCCCGCCGCCTTGATCTGCTCCTCCATGAACGGATCGAGCTCCTCGACGACGTACAGCTTTTTGACCTTCTTTGCAAAGGATTTGATCAGCTCCATCGGAAGCGGATTGGTGAGCCCCAGCTTCAGAAACGACGTGCCCTCGGGGAACGCGTCCTTTGCGTACTGGTACGCGATCGACGCGGTGATAACGCCGATCTCCGAGCCGTTGATCTCCTCTTTGTTGAGCTTACTGGTATTCGCGTATTGCTCGAGCGCTTTCAGGTTCTTTTCGACCTTCGCGTGGTTTTTGTACGCGTTTGCGGGGCTCGAAACATACTTCATATCGCGCTTGTATGCGGGCACCTCGCGCTCTTCGCGTTCGCCGAACGTGACAAGGCTCTTAGAGTGCGCGACGCGCGTGGTGATGCGATAGAGCACCGGCATGTCGAACTGCTCGGAGATCGCGTACGCCTCCTTCAGAAAATCAAGGCATTCCTGCGAATCGCTGGGCTCGACCATACCGATCTTTGCCGCGCGGGCGTAGTGCCGGTTGTCCTGCTCGTTCTGCGAGGAGTGCATCGAAGGGTCGTCCGCCGAGACGATGACGAATCCGCCGCACACGCCGTTGTACGCCGCCGTGAACAGCGGGTCCGCCGCCACGTTCACGCCCACGTGCTTCATTGCCGAAAGCGAACGCACGCCCGCGATCGACGCGCCGTACGCGACCTCGACCGCGACCTTTTCGTTGGGCGCCCACTCGCAGTACAGACTGTCCTTGTACTTCGGAAGATTCTCGAAAATCTCCGTGCTGGGAGTGCCGGGATACGCCGAGCAGACTTTTACGCCCGCTTCATACGCGCCCCGCGCGATTGCTTCGTTGCCGGAAAGCAATACTGGATCCATGAATTTTTCCGCCTTTCTTACCATACTTGCCGAATGACCGGCGTTTTTCTATACGTTTTCATATATGAAAAAGGCAGCTCGCGCTGCCTTTTTTCAATCGTCTACGTCCAGTGCCTCGAGCCCTTTCTTCCGGATCGGCTTTGCGTCGCCGTGCCGCACGAAGAACATCGTGATAAACGCGAGCGCGACGCACACCGTCGCGTACGGGAACAGCGACGTGAACCCGAGCGCGTCCATAAAGAGCCCGGACAAAAACGGCGTGACCGCCTGCGCCGCCATGCTCGCGGCGTAGTAGTAGCCGGTGTAGCGGCCGACCTCGCTGCCCTTAGAAAGCTCCACGACCATCGGGAAGCTGTTGACGTTGATCGTCGCCCAGCCGATGCCCGCGAGCGCGAACATCAGATTCATCAGCATGACGGGGCTGTCAGCGCGCAAAAATCCCGCGACCAGGAACGTGACCGCCAGGATGACGACGCCGATCAGGATCGCCTTGCGTCTGCCGATCTTGCTGGAAAGGAAGCCGATCGGCAGGTACGAAACGATGGCCGCCGCCTGCGCGATGATCAGCGTGAGGTTGTAATCCTTGTCGAGCACGCGGCCGGCGTAGACCGAGTACTTCGACGTGACCGCGTTATAGCCCATGTACCACAGCACGACCGACGCGAGGATCAGAACGAGCGAAAGCTTTTCGCCCTTCGAAAGATGCTTCGTGCCGGAAAGCTGCTCGTTGTCGTCGACCTCCTCGATGCCGAGCTCCACGCTCTCCTTCTGCATGTCCGCCGCCCACTGCGGTTCCTTGACCGTGAGCATGAAGATCAGAAGCGCGACGAGCATGACCGCGATGATCGCGCCGAAGAAGCCGAAGTAGCTCATGAACGTGTTGGAGATCGCGCTCGTGTTGAACAAAAAGCCCATGCCGAGCACCAGCGCGCACACGCCGCCCGCGCTGCCCATGAGATTGATGATCGCGTTCGCCTTGGAGCGAAGCGGTTTGATCGTGACGTCCGGCATCAGCGCGACCGCCGGCGAACGGAACACCGCCATGCCGATCAGAACGATCAGAAGCACGGCGATGAACAGGATCAGGATCAGCGGGCTGGCGATCGTGGTGTTCCACACGTACGCCTGACGCGCCGGCACGACGTAGTCGGTGTAGTCCGGATTCGTCTTGAACTTCAGATCGCCCTTTTCGTCCAGAATGTTGATCTGCGCGAACTCGGAGAGGAACGCGTCCTCGGTCGGATACAGCTCGGAGAGCTTGAAGCGCACGCCGTCGGGCGTCTGCGGATCGCGTCCGCCGCGCAGGATGTTCTTCGCAAACCAGCTCTCGCTCGGATTGTCGCCCTGATGCTCGTAGATCTCGCGCATCGCCTGCACCGCCTGCGGGTTCGCCGCCTGCCGCGCCGGCACGACGTAGGTCAGGTATTCCTCGTTGTCGGCGTAGGAACGCTCGCCGTTCTCGAGATGCAGCACCTTGCCGCGCTCGTCGGTGCGGACGACCTTCGCCGGGATTTTGACGAACTCTTCTTTGGTGTATTTCTCTTTGAGCGTGTAGGTTTCGCCGTCCCCGGTCGAAAGCGTCTGCCCGCCGACGGTGTCGTAGACCTCTTCGAGCGACAGCGTGTTGATCTCGGTCACGCGGCCGATGTTCTTGTTGAGCTGCGCGTAGTCGACCGCGGCGAGCGCGAAGAACGCCACGACCGCGATGATCGTGCCGACCAGGATGTACGGGGTGCGGCGACCCATTTTATGTCTGCATTTGTCGGAAAGTCCGCCGAAGAACGGCAGCAGGAAGAGCGCGAGGATGTTGTCGAGCGCCATGATGATGCCCGACAGCGTCTGCGTCATGCCGAACTTATCGGTCAGAATCTTGGGAATGATGGTGTCGTATGCCTGCCAGAAGGCGCAAATAAGAAAGAAAGCGAACCCGACAAGGATGGTGCGTTTGTAATTCAGCTTCATACATGCCCCCTGATCGACCGAACGTCGAATTATCTCTTTTCATTATAGCCGAGTTGCGTTATAATCTCAATAGGGTAATTTCCTATATTATGGAGGAAACAGAGATGATTTGGCTGATTTGCGGCGGTTTGGTGCTCTTTTTGGCGTTGCTGTACGGATTTGCCGTTTTTCCGCGCCGCGCAGGGAAGCAACAGCGCGCGCCGTTCTCCGGTCTGATGGCGGCGCATCGCGGGCTGTACGAAAAGGACCAGTCGGTGCCCGAAAACTCGCTTGAGGCGTTTTTGCGCGCGGCGAACGCCGGCTACGGCGTCGAGCTCGACGTGCAGCTCAGTAAGGACGGGCAGGTCGTGGTCTTTCACGACGACACGGTGGATCGCATGACGGACAAAAAAGGCCGCGTGGACAGCTTTACGCTTTCGGAGCTTCAGGCGATGCCGCTGAAAGGCACGGAACACCGCATCCCGCTCTTTACGGACGTCATGGCGGTGCTCGACGGCAGCTCCCCCACGATCGTCGAGCTGAAATCGACAAAGAACTATCCGGAGCTGTGCCGGAAAACGCTTGCGATCCTGCGCACCTTAAAAGGCCCGTACTGCGTGGAAAGCTTCGACCCGCACATCGTGCGCTGGTTCAAAAAAAACGCGCCGGACATCCTGCGCGGACAGCTTAGCGAATCGTTTTCGCACTGGCGCAAAAGCGGCGCGACGCTTTGGCAGGCGGTTTTGATGCACACGCTGTGCTTCAACTTTCTCACGCGCCCGCAGTTTATCGCCTTCGGCCGCGGCCGCCGTCCGCTGTGCTGGTTTCTGGGGCGCGCGTTCGGCGCGATGACGGTGTACTGGACCGAGCGGCCGGATTCCGATCACGAATGGCTTTCGAAACGCTACGATTGCCGGATCTTTGAGCATTATAAACCCGAAACAAGGTATTGAAAAGGCTGCCGATAACGGCACCAGACCGTTTGCGGCGAGAATACGAAATCAGAATACCGGTCGGTGGAAAAGGCGAAAAACGCCTTTTCTTTTCATTTTTTCGCCGCAAACTAGCCGACGTTTTCGACCCTTCGCATACCTTAGTATAGCTCGGGCCGAAGAACGCGGCTTCTGATACCATTCTCGGCAGCCTATCCCCGTTTACGGTATTTCCTTGTAGCGATAATCCTTTCCGTACTCGATCGGCACGCCGCCGCTTTCCAGAAGCTCGGTCACGGTCACAAGATCGTAGCCCTGTTCTTTTAGCCACGGGATCACGTCCTTTAAGGCGGCGACCGTCGATTTCAAACGGTCGTGGAACAGGATGATCGAGCCGTTCTTCGTGTCGTTTTTGACGATCTTAAAGATCGTCTTTGCGTTTTTATTGCTCCAGTCGCGCGTGTCTACCGACCAGCGGATGCACGCGACCTCCGCCTCTTTGCACGCCTTCTTTACCGACTTGTTCACCGAACCGTACGGCGGGCGTAAAAGATGCGTTTCGTAGCCGCCCTCGATCTGCCCGGAGATCTTCTCGCGCATCTCTTTGAATCGCTTCACGTTGGTCGCGTAGGAGACCTTGGTCATGTTCTCGTGCTTCGTTCCGTGCATGCCGATCTCGCAGCCGAGATCGACCATCCTTTGCAGGAGCGGCTTCGTCTTGTCGCTGAGGTTTGAGCCGACCACAAAAAACGTCCCCTTTACGCCGTATTCCTCTAAAAGATCGAGTACCTGAGGCGTATAACTGAGGTTCGGTCCGTCGTCAAACGTCAGCGCGACCATCGGCCGGTTCGGATCCAAGGTCGGCTCGGGCGTCGGCGTCGGTTCCTCGGTCGGCGTTGCGGTCGGTTCCGGCGTGGGTGTCGGCGACGGCGCAGGCGTGGGCGTCGGTTCCTCGGTCGGCGTCGGGATCGGCGTCGGCGCGGCGGTCGGAGCCGGCGTTTCAAACAGGACGGTTTCCGCATTTGGGTCGTTCGGCGGGAGCAGGGCGGTGCAGCCCGCAAGCAGAACGCAAAGCAGCAGCATGACAAGTTTTTTCATGCTGCTTATCATATCACGTTTTTCGACAAATCACAACAAAAAACCGCTCCGAACGAGCGGCAAAAAAGGCATTACGGAATCGACGGAACCCGGATCTCGACCGGCGCGGGATCGGCCTTCGCGGCGTTCAGAAACACGTCGACCGGATCGAGCGCAAAGGTCAGAACCGGCGTTTGATAGTGCATCGGCACGACGGTTTTGGGCGCGACGCGCTTCGTAAACTCCCACGCGGTTTTGCCGTCGACCGTGTACACGCCGCCGACCGGCACGAACAGCACGTCGCAGCCGGAAAGCGCGGCGAGCGTATCGTCGTCCGGTACGTGTCCGAGATCGCCGCAGTGCACGAACCGCTGTCCGTCCGCTTCGATCGCGAAGATCGTGTTCGTGCCGCGCAGGCGTCCCCTCGCTTCGTCGTGATAGGAGAAAAAGCCCCGAATCGCAAACCCTGCGAGCGTTTCCGCGGTGCAGGTCCGCTTCACGGCGGGGTCGCCTAAGACGCGCTCCAGCGCGTTATGGTCGTGATGCTCGTGCGATACGGTCACGACGTCGGCGTGTACGGGCGCGAACGCGTAGCCGCATTTTTCGTCGACGGGATCGGTCAAAAGCCGGTTCCCCGCTTCGTTTTGGAGCAAAAAGGTCGAGTGTCCGAGCCAGATCCAGTTCATTTCTTGTTCCTCCGTTCCCACAGAATAATCTTTGCCGCGCGGCTGAGGCTTTGTTCCAGCTTAACGCGCTCCATGCCGTCCTTTTTATGCGGCGCCGAGAGCAGCGTTTCTTCGGCGTTCGGCGCGTCGAAGAGCACTTCGTACACGCCCTGTAAAAGCGCCGGATCGTCCGGCGTTTTTGTATCCTCGTGCCGCGAGAGGATCTGCATGCGCCGCGCAAAGTAGGATTCGTCCGGCGCGGGCGCGGGCAAAAGCCGCTTCGCGTACGCGTCGAGTACGGCGCCGGTAAAGCGGAACAGCAGCCACCCGTTTTCCTCCGTCACCGAATCGAGCAGCGGCACGCCGAAAAGCCGGCAGGTTTCGCGGCGTTCATGAAGCGTCGTCGCGGCAGCCTTCGCATCGGTCCGCAAAAACGACGCGGTTGCCAGATGCGCCTTTTTCGACGGCTTCAAAGCGATCCGCATGCCCGTATGCGATTGGACGAAGTCCGTAAGCGCGGCTTCGATCAGCGTTTTCAGCGATTCCATGGATTCATGGTATCGAAGTTTTTCGAAAATGTCAACAAGTATGAACCGCGCGTCTTTGGGAAATACTCCGTGCGAGGTGAACAACATGCGAAAACGAATGATTCTCGGTCTCTTCCTGTGTCTCTTGTGCGTACTGACCGTTTCAAAGGCCGCCGCGCCCGCAATGGAGACGGTTGCGTCCGCCGACGGAATTCTGCGTCTGCACGTGATCGCAAACAGCGACAGCGAGGCCGATCAGGCGGTGAAGCTCGCCGTGCGCGACGCGATCCTGCCGCTCTTTTCCCGCGCCGAAAGCTACGAGGACGCGCGCGCGTTCCTGCTCGCGCACGGCAAAGAGCTTCAGGACACGGCGGAAGCGGTGCTGAAAGAACACGGAATTGCGTACGGCGTACAGCTCTCGCTCGGCACGGAAACGTTCCCCGAGCGCGTGTATGACAACACGCGCTTCCCCGCGGGCGCGTACGACGCGCTGTGCGTGCGGCTCGGCAACGCCGCCGGACACAACTGGTGGTGCGTGCTGTTTCCGCCGCTGTGCATCGTGAGCGAAACCGGCGAGCCGGTCGATCTCGAACACGCGGAGCTTGAAAGCGTCGTCTGGGAGTGGCTCCGATCGCTGTTTTCCTAAAAGGAGGGCGTATGCGAAAAACAGGTTTGCGCCGCGCGCGGATCATCCTGCTTGCCGCGCTGATTCTCTGTTCGATCCTGCCGGTTCTGACCGCGCAGGCGGCGCTCAGGCGCGGTTCCTCGGGCAGCGAGGTCACGGCGATCCAGAAGCGCTTAAAGCAGTGGGGCTACTACACCGGCGCGATCGACGGCATCTATGGGCCTGCGACCGAGAAAGCGGTGCGGTATTTTCAGCAGAAGAACGGGCTTTCGGTCGACGGCGTGGTCGGTGAAAAGACCGCCGCGGCGCTCGGACTGAACCTGTCCGGCGCAAAGAGCAGTTCCCCGTCGACCGCGACCGGCGATACGTACCTGCTCGCGCAGTGCATCTACGGCGAATCGCGCGGCGAGCCGTACAAGGGACAGGTCGCGGTCGGCGCGGTGATCCTAAATCGCGTCAAAAGCAGCGCGTTTCCGAACTCGATCGCGGGCGTGATCTATCAGCGCGGCGCGTTCTCCGCCGTGGACGACGGACAGATCAACCTGCGCCCCAACGACACCGCGCTGAAGGCCGCCAAGGACGCCATGAACGGCTGGGACCCGACCGGCGGATGCCTCTTCTACTACAACCCGAAAAAAACGACCAACGCCTGGATCCGCTCTAAACCCATCGTCGTGCGGATCGGCGAACATGTATTCTGCAAATGATTCGATTCTCCAAGAAAATCTGGCTGTTCGGACTGCCCGCGATCCTACTTGTCGGGTTTGCGGTGCTGTCCGTTTCGTACCTCAAACAGCGCACCGAGCTTGCGGAACAAAAACGCGCGCTCGACGCGCAGACCGAGAACGCCTGTCACGCGCTCGCAAACGACTTGAAGGACCTCGAGATCGCGCTCAGTAAGCTCGAAGCCGCGTCGACGCCCGCGCGTCTTTCTAAGACCTTTTCGGACGTGAAGCGGCTAAGTGCGGGCGCGGTGCGCGCGCTCTCGCTGCTGCCCGGCGCGTACGCCGACGACGAGGGCCTCATGCGGTTTCTGACCCGCGCGGGCGATTATGCCGATACGCTTTTCGATCGCGTGCAAAACGGACAGATGCTCACCGAACAGCAGCGGACCGCGCTTTCGGATCTTCGCGCCTGCTGCGCCGAGCTGTCTGCGACCTACGACGGCGACGTGCAGGAGGGCAATTTCCCGCGTGCGGACGTGCCGTTCTACGGCGGCGGCGAGACCGAACAGGAGAGCATTCCCGACTATCCGTCGCTGCTCTACGACGGACCGTTTTCCGAAAGCAGCGAGCAGGCGGAGCCTCTGGGCCTTTCCGGCAAAACCGTCGATGAAGCGGAGGCGACGAAGATTGCGCAGGAGTGGTTCCCCGACCGCGCGCTCGCGTTCGACGGACGCACGGAGGGCACGATCGTCACGTACGATTTCTCCGCCGCCGACGAAAGCGGCGAGCTGTACGTTTCGATCACCGAGCAGGGCGGCGAGCTGCTGTATTTCATGGGCATGCCGGCAGGCGATAAAAACGATCCGCCGAGCGACGAGGAGAGCGAGCGCATGCACAAGGCCGCAAGCGCGTATCTGAACGCGCATGGATTTCCCTCGATGTCGCCCTCCTACGCGCAGTATTACGCGGGCACGACGGTATTGAACTACGCCGCCGTGCAGAACGGCGTGATCCTCTACGCGGACCTCATTAAGGTGTACGTCGACCGCGAAACGGAAGCGGTCATCGGTCTCGACACGCAAAACTACCGCTTCCATCACCGCGCGCGGCATGTGCCCGCGCCGGTGCTGACAGAGCAGGACGCGATCGACCGGATTTCGGACGCGCTGACTGTCGAGCAGGTGGCGCTTGCGCTGATCCCGAAGTGCAACACGCGCGAAGTGCTCTGCTACGAATGCAAGTGCACGCTTGACGAGACGTTTTTCATCATCTACATCAATGCCGAAAACGGCGCCGAAGAGGAGCTTTTCGAGGTCCTCAACAGTAATGAGGGGGATCTGGTCGTATAGCGGAACAGACTGCCGAGAATGGTATCAGAAGCCGCGTTTTCGCCATGAGGCTATACTAAGGTATGCGAAATGGCGAAAACGTCGGCTAGTTTGCGGCGAAACCATAAAAGGAAAGGGCGCAAAGCCCTTTCCACATACAGGTTTTCTTTTCTTCTTCCCTCGCCGCAAACGATCTGGTGCCGTTATCGACAGTCTCTCAATCTTCTATGTTCGACGGCGTATACACGATGCTTGCGATTGCGCCGTTCTGGATGACGACCGAAAGCAGCGCGGTGCCGTCCGTAAGCTGCCAGTCGTTTTCGGCAAGCGCGGGGAACGCTTCCCCTGCGTCCTGCTCGGGCATGCCGATATACAGGCCCTGCGGCGTTTTCATCGTGTCGTCCGCAAGCGTGATCGCCGTGATGCGCGCAACGCCGTCGATCTCGTTTGTCATCAGCTCAAAGCCCCCGAAGCGGTAATACTCGTCGCGCGAGTCGAACGCGCAGGTCTCGCCGGTAAACGTCGAGCGCGGCGCGGGAAGCGCCGATAAAACCGGCTCCGCCTCGTCAAAGATGCCGAACCGCGCGCCGTTCGCCTCGAAGTACAGCTCTCCGTAGCCGCCGCCCTGTACCGCGTTCGGATCGACAAACACCGCGTCGGACGCGGCGCAGCCGAGCATCAGCAAAAGCACAGCCAGAACGAGCACGATCACCGTTCGTTTCATATCAGTTTCCCTCCTGTTTTTCCGCTTCGTAGCGCGCAGTCAGCGCGCCGTAATCGGCGTCGAACGCCGCCTCGCCGCGATGGTCCTTCAGACCGTACGCGTCCTGTAATTCTTTGCCGAACCAGCGCGAGAGCTTTTCCGCGCCGGTTACGTTCAAATGCTGTCCCATGTCGCAGGTGTCGGTCTGCATGTCGATGCCCGCGGCGTTGTTCTCGATCATGTTCTCATAGCGCAACCCGTGCGCGTCGGCAAACGCGCGCACGTCCGCATCCCACTCGGGATACCAGTACGGCTCGATCGACGGCGACTTGATCAGCACGAGTTCGATCCCGTTCTGTTCGCACAGCTTCGCCATCTTCCGAAGCCACGCCATGCTCGTTTCGGGCAGGTGCGGATCCTCTAACGGTTTCGGGATCGGCGTTTCGGTCGCGGGACGCACCTCGGTGCGCATCAGATACCCTTTATAGGAGACCGGTCCGGCGTTTTTGAACCAGTAGCGGAAATCCTCCTTCGTAAGCTCCGTCCACCGGTCGTGGAAGCGCAACAGCGGAAAGACGTAGCTTAAGAAATCCTCGCCGTCCGTCATGCTCGCTTGGATCGCGCCGATCTTCGCCTTTCCCCAGCGCATGCCGTCGAGCGTCATGCGGTTGTACGCTTCCGACTGCGGCTTCGCGTACTTCAGCGCCAGCACGTTGTACACGACGACCTTCGGCGTTTCGGTCTTCAGCGTGTCCTCCAAAAGATAATACGACTGCCACACAAGCTGCTGCGCGCTGCCGCGGATGCACGAGGTGACGCCGTACTCGCGGTACAGCGTGACCGGCGAGAAGTTCGAAAACACCTCGCAGTCGCCTAAAAGCAGCACGTCGTGCGGCGTTTGCTCGTCGTAGTATTCCCGCACGAGCCGCCCCTCGACCGCGGTTTCGGCGTACTTGGGCGCAACAAGCCGCGTGAGTGCGTACAGCGCGCCGAAAAACACGGCAAGCGCAAGCGTGATTCCTATGATTGTCCGTACCGTTCGTTTCATATCAGAACCTGTTGTAAATAAACTGTCCGGCGTCGAACCCGAATCCGTAGCGGCCGAACACAAGGACCGTGCCGACAAGAAGCAGGATCGCGCACACGCCGATCACGGGACCGCGGCGCAGGATCCGCTCGCGCACCGGACCTTTGCGCTGGAGCATGGACACCGCAAACATCAAAAGCACGCCCGCTCCCGCGACCAGGTAATCCGTCCACTTCAGCCCGAGCGACTGGATGCCGCCGAATAGGACGAGGTTCCAGTTCCAGGTCGTAAACATCGAACCGAACGCCGAAAACGCGTCCCCCACCGTCGAATAGCAGTCCAAAAGCCTCAGCGAGGAGAGCAGCAGCACCGTGCGGATCACCGTAAACCCGCGGTAGAACGCGCTCTTTGTAAGCCGCGGAAAGCGCCTGTGAAACCGCGCGTATAAGGGCTTGCACTCCTCGGAGAGCAGGATCACCGCGCCGTTTAAGAGTCCCCAGACGAGGAACGTCGGATTGCTGCCGTGCCACGCGCCGGTCAGCGCCCACACGAGCATTGTCGCAAGGTACACCGGCACGCGCCGCGACACGCCGGTCCCGAGCCTGCGAAGCTTTGTTGACAGCGCGCGCATCGGTTTTGAAACCGAGAGCGGATAGTAGACGTAGGTACGGAACCACTCGCCGAGCGTGATGTGCCAGCGCCGCCAGTATTCGGCGATGCCTTTCGAAAAGTACGGGCGGCGGAAGTTTTCGGGAATGCCGATCCCGAGCCACTCGCCGATGCCGATCGTGATGTCGATGCCGCCCGTGAAGTCGGCATACAGGCAGGCGGCGTACAGGAGCATTTCCAAAAGCACGACCCCGCCGCGGTATACGTCGGGCCGCGCGCACAGCGCCTTGACCGCGACCAGCAGCCGGTCCGCCACGATCAGTTTTTTCCAGTACCCCCACGCAATGCGCAGGCTCCCCTTTAAGAACCGTTCGTCCGAGAACGCGTGCGGCGTGAACAGGTCGTTTTTCAGGTCCAAAAACCGGCAGATCGGTCCCTGCACCAGAAGCGGGAAGAACGACACAAACAGCGCGAGCCGGAAAGGGTTCTTTTCCGCCGGGATCGTTTCGCGGTACACGTCAATCAGATACCCGACGGTCGAAAACGTGTAGAACGAAATACCCATGGTGAGCATGAGCTCGCTTCCGAACGCGCGCGTATGGAACAGGGTTGCGGAGAGCCTTCCGATCGCCGCGCCGTACTTCAGCGCGAACAGGATGCCGACGTTCACGACGAGACAGCCGATCAGCACCCGGCGCCGCTTTGCTTCGAAGCGCAGGCGCTCGCGCTTACGCTCCTCCTTCGTGTGCGTTTGCTTCATGGCGGCGATCCGGCTTCTCTGCCGGAAAAACAGCGCGTCGATCCACCGCGCCGCCCCGTAGACCGTGCCGATCGTGACAAGCATGAAGACCGCGCCCAACGTCCCCGCCGCGCAGACGAACAGCGCGTCGAACAGCAGCAGCACGATCCATTGCATCCGTTTCGGCACCAGGTAGTACACGGGCAGAAGTACCGCCAGAAACAGAAGAAACGCCCACGAGGTAAACTGCATCAGTCGTCCTGTTCCAAAAGCGTCCGGATCAGCGCGTACAGCGCCGTCGCGGAATTAAAGTGTTCGGGCGTGATCGCCTTTGCCGGGATCAGCACGCCGTATTCCTCCTCGATGCGCGTGACCAGCATCACGATGTCGAACGACACAAGGATCCCGTCGTCTAAAAGACGCGTTTCGCGTGTAAAGTCGGTGTCCGGGTGCAGGTCGTGCAGGATTTCAAGTAACGGTTCCATCGTTCCTCCTATCGAAACAGGTTCAGCGCCGCGCCGCGGTCGGTCTTGCCGTTTAACGTGAGCGGAAGCGCGTCGACGCGCTTCACTGCGCGCGGCAGCAGGTACTCGGGTACGCGCGCTTTCAGCGCGGTCAGAAGTGTTCCGCGCTCCGCCGTTCCGGTGTAGACGAGCGCAAGCAGGCTCCGGTCGGGATCGAACACGGCGCACGCTGCGGCAACGCCTTCGACCGTCTGCGCCGCCGCTTCCAGCTCGCCGAGCTCGATGCGGTGCCCCATGTGCTTGATCTGCTGATCGCGCCGACCCAAAAACTCGAGCTCGCCGCGCGCGTTGATCCGCGCAAGATCGCCGGTGCGGTAGATCGTTTCCGGATAGTCCGCGTTTAAGGGGTTTTGCACAAACACGGCTTTGGTGCGCTCGGGATCGCGGTAGTAGCCGTGCGTGACCGACGTGCCGCGGATGCAGATCTCGCCCTCGTCCGATCTCCGGTCGTGCCCGTCGAGCAGGAAAACCTCCGCGTTCTCGAATGCGCGTCCGATCGGGATGCGCTCGTCGTCGGAAAACGTGCGGTCCACCTCGTAGAAGCACGTCATGCCGGTGCATTCGGTGGGTCCGTACAGGTTCAAATACCGCGCCGGGACATGCTGCTGCCACAGCTTTAGCTGCTTGGGCGGGAACGCCTCGCTGCCGAACGCGACGGTATGAAGGTACTTCGGCGTGACCTCGTCGAACGTGCGCAGCGCGGAGATCAGCGTCAGCGCCGGCACGACCCAGCAGAGCATGGTGACGCGGTGCGCGTTCAGAAAGTTCACAAGCGGCACCGGTGTGGAAAACAGGGATTTGGGCACGAGTACGACGGAACAGCCGCTTTTGAGCGCGGAGAGAATCTCCTTGAACCCCGCGTCTACGTACAGCGGCGCCTGCATGCCGAACACGTCGGTTTCGTCCGGTTTCAGGACGCCGGTGATCTGCGCCGCGTAATCGAGCACGGCGCGGTGGCACCCGACCACACCCTTCGGCGCGCCGGTCGAGCCGCTCGTGAACACGAGGTACGCCGGATCGACGTCCAGGATCGCATCCGCCGCGCGTTTCAAAAGCGCGGGATCGGACGGTTCTCCAATCAGCGCGTCAAGATCGAGCGTTTCTCCCGCGTAGCCGTAGGATGCAAGCGCGGCCCGCGCCGCTTCGTCGGTGATCGCAAAGCGCGGCTCGACGCGCGCAAGGATCGAGCGGATGCGGTCGTTTCCCAGCTCCGCGTCCACCGGCACAAAAAAGCAGCCCGCCTTCCACACGCCGAAAAACGCCGCGATCTCACGCGCGCACCGTGCCGTAAAGACCAGGACCGGCTCACGGTGCGCGCCATGACGCAACAGCGCGGAGCCGATCGCGTCGCTCATGCGCGCGGCGTCCGAAAAGGTCAGCGTTTCACGTTCGTCCGAGAACGCGGGGGCGTTTTTTCGCTCGCTCGCCTGTTTCTCCAAATACGACAGGATCGTTTTCATTTCATGCCTCCGGGTCATACGGTTCGGGTACAGCGATTCGTCGAACCGCCAGAAATAGGACGAGACCGCCCGCGTCTGCTCGTTCGTCCACATGAAGCAGCGGTTCCTGCCCTTGCCCGCGTTGCACGCGTCAAAGTGATACCAGCCGCCGCCCACGTTGACGAGCATCCAGTAATGGCGCGTTCTCCCGCCGTAGCGTTCGACGCTCAGGAGCTCCGCGTCGGTCTGCTCGAGCAAAAGCCGCGCCGCCGCATAGGACGTGAAGCAGTCGCCCTTGCCCTGGGTCAGCCCTCGCACCGCCTCGCTGCGCCAGTCCTGCTTGTTCGATTTGCTCACATAATGCACGTGCGTGAACACATAGTCGTGGATCGCGCGGATCTGCTCGTGGATCGTCATGCCCTCGGTGAAGATACGCCCGATGATCCGGTCCGCGACCTCCTGCGCCCGCTGTTCGGTCACTTTCGTCTTGACGAACGAGAACGTCACGCGCTTCGACGCCGTATTGCCCGCGCGGTCGGTCGCCGTATAGATCACCGGGTAACTGCCCTTCCTGGACGGATCAACCCCCGAGGAGTCGACCGTGACCGCCACTTCGCCGTCGCACGCGTCGACGGCAAACACCTCGGACAGATACGCCACCGGCTCGTTCACATAGCAGCTGCGGTCCTTCACGCCGTACAGCGCAGGCGGTTCGGTATCGGGCGCAAGCGACAGCGTAAAGCGGATCGACGCGCGGTTCTTTCCGCCGTCCTCGCAGAGCACGGTCACCTCTTGCTCGGACGTTGTCCAGTCGGGCTCGTTCTCGAATGTGAGCGTCGTTTCGGTCGCGTCCGAAACATCCACAAACTGCTCCGGACCTATTTTCGCGTTCAGATACCATGCTTCGGTTTTGAGCGTCAGCACCGGCGCCACGGTGTCCTTGACCTCGATCAGGGCGACGTTGTCCTCGCCGTCGATGCGCATCGGCACCGCGTGCGTGCCGACCGTGTCCGGCACGAACGGCTCCGAAAACGCCGCGGTCTCATACGTCCCGTCCGCCAGGACCGCCTCCGGCGAAAGCGGTGTTTTGCTCGCTTCCAGCGTGACCGGCGCCACGTCCGAAAACAGCAGCGTCGACGAAACGACCGTTTCGTTGCCGCCGAGATCGGTGAGCTTCAGCGCAATGCTCTGCAGCGCGCGCGAATCGGGATCGGGCGCGTTCAAAAACGCGCAGGTCACCTTTGTCGCGTCGGTGATGTTCTCCAAAAGATCCTCCGGCAGAACCGGCTCGCCCAAAGGTACGATCCGCGTTTTCGCGTCCGCTTTGGGGGGAATCGTGTCCTCGACGAGCAACAGGCTTTCGGCCGTCTCGCCGTCCGCAAAAAACGCGACCGGGTACGCGCCCGGCTCGCGCAGCATCCGTTCGGTGAGTTCGGTCTGCATCGCGCCCTTCACGCCGCTCAGCAGAAAATCGTCCGCCGTCGGCGCGGGATCGCCCGCCTCGATTGTGACGGAATCCCGTAAAAGCCGCACGTGCACCGTGACCGGCACCTGCGCGCGATTGCCGCTCATGTCCTCGAGCCCGACGATCGCGTCCCAGTCGCCGACCGTGCCGTAGTTCGGCGCGGTAAGGAACGTCACTTTGACAATGCTTTTATCCTTCAGGTTTCGGATCAGCTTGTCCGGCGCGGGCGATTCGTGCACGGAGACCGTCGTTTCCGTGCCCTCGGCCGAGGGCGCAACCGTATCGCGCACGCGCAAAACGACCGGACGCACGCGCCCGTTCACTTCGATGCGCAAAAGCCGGTTCCCCGCCGTCTGATAGCACGGTTCGGGCGCGGTCACATACGCCGCGCTCCCCGCCCGGTTCAGAAACGCCGAAGCGTCCGGCGATTCGTCGCCGAGCTCGATCGTGAAAACCGGCCGCACCGTAATGCTCGAAACGCAAAACGCGATCAGCACCGCCGCGAGCAGCAGCGCGAACACCGGCAGCGCGACCGAAACGATCGCGTACCAGAGCGAATGCTCCCGCGTCTGCCGCCGCTGTTCCGTTTGCCGTTCCTTCATGCGTTCGTTTCCTCCGAAAACCGTTGTTCATACGCGGCGCAAATCGCCCCAAACCGTTCGGGCGCGCGTCCGCCGACGGGGACGCCGTCGACGCGCTCCACGCGCCTTATGCCGAGCACGCTCGACGTCACGAACACCTCGTCCGCCGTAAACAGCGCGTCTGGTGGGAACGCCGTTTCCGAAACCGGAATGCAAAGCGTCTCGCAAAAATTCAGCACGATCCCGCGCGTCACGCCCGCAAGGATCCGCTCGTCCGCCGGATGCGTGTAAAGCGTCCCGCCCTTTAAGAGATGCACGTTCGTATGCGTGCCCTCCGTCACAAACCCGTCGCGCACCAGGATCGCGCCGTCCGCGCCCGCGCGCTTCGCGCGCTCGTTACAAAGCACGTTGGGCAAAAGATTCAGCGTTTTCACGTCGCACATCCGGTAGCGGATATCCTCCGCCGTGATCAGCGTGAGCGCGCGATCCGGCTCGGGTAACAGCGGCGTGACCGTGATCATCAGGTTGGGCGCGGCATGTTCGGGGAACGCGTGCGTCCTTCGCGCCGTACCGCGCGACGCCTGCCAGTACAGAACCGATCGCGGCTCCTCCGCCATAAAAAGGCAGTCGAACAGCGCCGCTTTCAGCGCCTCCCGCGTCAACGGCGCGGGAATCTCCAGCGCGGAAAGACTTTTATAGAACCGGTCCAGATGCGCTTCGAGCGCAAACGGCTTTCGCCCGATCGCCTTGAGCGCTTCATAGCAGCCGTCGCCGAAATACACCGCGCGGTCGAGCATCGGCACGGTCATCGTGTCGAGCGGTCCCGCCGTTCCGTTGTACCAGCCGATCGCAGCCATCCCGTTCTCCCTTCCCTGCGGCGTTCGCCGCCTGTCGTTCTGTTTATCATACCGCTTTTGGTCCCCGAGTGCAAGTCATGCTCCAAAATACCGCTTCGCCCTTCTCTGTCAGTATAGCACGCGAATTGTGAAACGCCTCTCGACTTGCGTTCACAATTTCATCGGGGCGAGCGTCGAATCGCTCGCGGCGGCGCCTTCGGCGCGACACGCTGCGGTAAGTACTTCTTAGAGTAAGCAGTACTTACAAAAAAATAGTTTTGAAAACTATTTTTTCAGTAAGTACTTATAATCTAAACTGAATTTGAATTTGGACTGTATGAAATATCTGAAATACTCTAAACTTTGAATTGTATAATCTATATAGACTATATAGACTATATA
>CAJOKM010000014.1 GCA_905235205.1 uncultured Clostridia bacterium
ACGAAGAAGTCTTGATTTCGTCCGAACCGAGTTATATCTCGTTTCTATCGGGCACAACCTCTACAAATACTGCAACAAACTCCAAAAACAACAGATCGCAGCGTAGCCAAAGGAATCTTCCGGCTCCTGGGGTAAGGGGTACTATATTCATTCGCACAAAACTTCACTCTATTACTTCGCTCGTTCTTTCGATTCGTAAATGAAGAGAAGCCGTTAAGATCCTCTTTCGAGTTTCTTAACGGCTTCTTTTACGAAAACAAAAAGAGAACCGAAATCCGGCTCTCTTTTGCGTTGCATCAATCAATACTTGCGCTTTCTGGCGGCTTCCGCCTTCTTCTTGCGCTTTACGCTCGGCTTTTCGTAATGCTCACGTCTGCGAACCTCCGCGAGGACGCCGCTGCGGGCACACTTCCGTTTCCATCTCTTGAGTGCGCTTTCCAGGGATTCGTTTTCACCGACTCTGATTTCCATTCTTTTTCCCTCCCCTCTTGAGCAACAACTTGTCTTTCGACGCTTTTGCTATTATACTCGCGAATTTACATTTCGTCAATCCCGAATCGTAAAAAATGCGGATTTTTTTGACAAGCGGCACGCGTTTCGGTATAATGATATGCGGAGGGGAACGGATATGGCAAAGTTGTATTTTCGGTACGGAGCGATGGGCTCAAGTAAGACGGCAAACGCGATCATGGTCAAGTACAATTACTGGGAGCGCGGTAAGAACGCGATCCTCATCAAGCCGTCTCTGGATACGCGAAACGGCAGCCGCCGTATCTGGTCGCGCTGCGGACTCGAGGACACCTGCATCACGATGGAGGAACTCGACATGGACAAGGTCAAAAACGGCGAATACGACTGTCTGATCGTCGATGAGGCGCAGTTTCTGACCAAGGATCAGGTCGAACTGCTCGTAAAGATCGTGGACGACTACAACGTTCCCGTGATCTGCTACGGACTGCGGACGGATTTCCAGGGCAACTTTTTCGAGGGCAGCCATTGGCTTCTGGCACGCGCGGACGCGATCGAGGAGGTCAAGACGATCTGCTGGTGCGGCAGAAAGGCGACGAACAACGCGCGGCTCGACGGAAAGGGCGGCATCACCAAGGTCGGCGAGCAGGTGGTGCTCGGCGCGAACGACGTCTACGTCGGACTGTGCCGCAAGCATTTTAATCTCGGCGATCCCGGACCGGAACTGAGAAAACCGGATCAGAACGATTGACGCGGGGGGCGATTTGATGGAGCAGATTTTAGCAACCGTACAAATCTATTTCGAATATGTGATCGAGTGGGCGATCCTGCTTTGTGAAGTCATCGGCGTTACGGTGATCGTTGTGACGGCGATTCGCGGCGTCATTGCGTGGCTTAAGAAGGATCCGCATGTAAAACTGATGATTGCGGAGGGCATTGCGCTTGCGCTGACGTTCAAGATGGGCGGCGAGCTGCTGCGTTCGGTCATCGTACGCGAGTGGAGCGAGCTTCTGATTCTCGGCGCGATCATTGTACTGCGTGCGGTAATGGCGGTCATGATCCACTTTGAGATCCGCAGCGAACGGAACCTGCTCGTCGGCGACGCGGGCGAAAAATCGCGCGAATCGAAGAAACCGCCGATTGTGAAACTGTGAATCCATGCCCCTTTGGGGGCTTTTCCATTATCGGCAGACAGACGAGAGGAACCGAAACAGATGGACGAGAACCGATCAACGATCAACTGGTATCCGGGGCACATGGCGAAAGCCAAACGGATGCTCGAAGAGAATCTGAAATGGATCGACGTGGTGGCGGAACTGGTCGACGCGCGCGCGCCGAAGGCGACCCGCAATCCGGACTTTGACGCACTCTTTGCAAAGAAAGCGCGGATCCTTTTGATGAACAAAAGTGATTTGAGCGACCCAGCATCCAACAAGCGCTGGATCGCGTATTACAAACGAATGGGGATCGAAGCGGCGGAGATCGTATCGACCGGCGGCAGTGCCGGAGCGCAGGTCGTGCGGCTCATTGAACGCGCGACGGCGGAGCAGGTGAAACGGTCCGAGCAGAAAGGCGTGAAAAAAACCGTGCGCGCATTGGTCGTCGGGATCCCGAACGTCGGCAAATCGACGCTGATCAACCGCATTGCGGGCGAAAAGCGCGCGCAGACCGGAGACCGTCCTGGCGTGACCAAGAGTAAGCAGTGGGTGAAGATTACGCCGCACCTTGAACTTTTGGATTCGCCGGGGCTTTTGTGGCCGAAATTGGAGGACGCCGCGCTTGCCTCGCATTTGGCGTTTATCGGCTCGATCAACGACGAGGTATTGAATCTCGAGGAGCTTTCGGAGCAGCTGCTGTCAGAGCTCAGAGCGCTTGCGCCCGCGCCGCTGTTCGAACGCTACAAAAAGCTCGACGCAAACACGCCGGAGGGCGAATTGCTGACTGCCGTTGCGAAGAGCCGCGGGTTTATCTTAAAAGGCGGCGTGTATGATACCGAGCGCGCCGCGCGGATCGTCCTGGATGAGTTCCGGGCGGGAAAGATCGCGCGGGTTTCGCTCGAACAGCCGCCGAAGGAGGATGCGGATGGCACGGATGAATGAAGCGGAACGGCTCAGGCTGCTGTCCGAACGTGATCGCGCGTTCTGGACGCAGGACGGCGTGATTCTCGCCGGCATGGACGAGGTGGGCAGGGGACCGCTGGCGGGGCCGGTGGTCGTTGCCTGTGTGGTCATGCCGCCCGAGCCGCTTTTAGAGTACGTCAACGATTCCAAGAAGGTCAGCGAGAAACGCCGTGAAGCGCTGTATGACCGGATTCTGAACACCTGTATCGAAGCCCGGACCGCGTGGGTCGATCAAACCGTGATCGACGAGGTCAATATTCTCGAAGCGACCAGGCGCGCGTTCAATGAAGCGTTTGCCAAAATGAAAACGCCTGTCACCGACGTACTGATCGACGCCCTGACCGGGCTGCACATTTCGGCGCGGCAGCATCCGCTGATCCACGGCGACGCGCTGAGCTACTCGATTGCGGCGGCGTCGATCGTCGCCAAGGTGGAGCGGGATCGCTACATGCGCGAGCAGGACGCGATCTATCCGGGGTACGGGTTTGCGCAGAACAAGGGGTACGGCACAAAACAACATACGGATGCGTTGAAAACGCTCGGACCGTGTCCGCTGCACCGGCGTTCGTTCCTTAAGAACCTGCTATGAGTACGGCGGAAACGGGCAAGCGCGGCGAACAGCGCGCCGAACGGTATCTGAGACAAAACGGCTGCCGCATCCTCGCGAAGAATTACCGTGCGGGGCGGCATGAGATCGACCTGATCGCCCGGGAGGGCGCGACGGACACGATCGTATTCGTCGAAGTCAAAACACGCACGTCGACGCGGTTCGGACGCCCGATGGAAGCCGTGAACGCGAAAAAACAGCGGTTTTTACGGCTTGCCGCGGAGCAGTGGCTGATGGAAAATGATGCGGCGGAGCACGCCGCGCGCTTTGATGTGATCGAGGTGTTCGAGCCGAACGGCGAGATTAGCCGTATCATCGACGCCTTTTGACGGTTGTCCCGCAGGCGCGGGTATGATATAATAAAAAACAGTTTTTGACGGAGGTCTGACCTTGCGGCAGTATCGAACCATATTCATCGTTGTGCTGGCATGCATGCTGCTTGCCTGCTGTTTCGCGTGCAGACGGAGCGACACAGCTCCAAACGGAGATGCGTCCGGCGCGTTTGATTTCACGCAGGAGACGGCGGGACTGCCGAGCGGATGGACGGTCAATTCCTATGAGGGACGCTGCGCTACGTCGCTTGAAAACGGCGAGTTCGGGCTGTCGAGCACGGTCATGGACGACTGCCGCCTGTGCAGGACCATCGCGGTCGAACCGGAGACGCGCTATGTGCTGACCGCCGAGATGCGCACCGAGAACGTGACCGGCGGACAGGGCGCAACGCTTTCGATCGACAACTATGCCGAAGACGGCAGCTACATCTATTCGGACGGGCTGTTCGGTACAAACGACTGGACGCCGGTGACGCTGGCGTTCCGTACCGCAAAATCGCAAAAGGCCGTGACGCTTGCGCTGCGGCTGGGCGGATATTCCAGCGTTTCAAGCGGCAGCGTGTGGTTTCGGAACGTTTGTTTTCTTGCGTCGGACAATGCGCCGGTGCCGTTTCAGAACCTGACGCCGACCGAGCAGGAAGCCGACGCCGATGCGCGGACACAGGAGGATTACGAGAATCTCTTTACCGTGATCTTCTGGGCGGGCGTGATTGCGGCGATCGTTCTGCTGTTCGGCGTGCTGCCCAAATGCAGGGAGCTCAACTCCGGGACGGAGCGCGTCGCGCACCGGTATCCCGTTTTTCTGCTGCTGGTGCTGATCGGACTGGTCATACGGTTTGTGCTGTGCGCGAAATTCAAGGGACACAGCACGGATATCGTTTGCTGGCAGGGCTGGGGCGCGAAGGTCGCGACACAGGGACCGCGTGCGTTCTACGTGGACAACTGGTGCGACTATCCGCCGGGATACATGCTGGTCTGCGCGGTGCTGTACCGCATTGCGGGCGTGTTTTCCGACGGTCCGGAGGCACTTCGACTGTTCGTTTATATGGTTCCGGCGTTTTTGTGCGACGTCGGCTCGGGACTTCTGCTGCTGCGATCCGCAAAGCGGTTTTCCCTTGGCGACCGGCTCGCGCTGCTGCTTGCCGGACTGATCGTTTTGAATCCGGCGGCGGTGTTCCTGTCCGGCGCGTGGGGACAGATCGATTCCGTCCTGACCCTGCTGCTTTTAGGCACGTTCCTGCTGCTGAACGCAAGCCGGGAAAAACCGTGGTACCGGCTATATGCGGGACTCCTGTACGGCGTTGCGATCCTGATGAAATGGCAGGCGCTGATCTTCGGACCGGTACTTGCGCTGATGTATCTGATGACCGGCGTCGATCAGTTCGGCACGAAACGGTTCGCGGCGCATGTGCTTTGGTCGGTGGCGGCGGTTTTGGGCGCGCTGGGCGTTCTGCTCGGCGGCTCGCTGCTGTTCCGCGGAGAAGGAATGCCGCTTACATGGATGGTCGACCGGTTTTTGAGCGCATCGGGCGGATACGATTACGCGTCGATCGAAGCGTACAATTTCCATACGCTGCTCGGCGGCAATTGGGCAAAGGCGAACGGCGATCTCTTTACGGGCGCGTCCGTGGGCGGCATGCTGCTTGCGTGCAACCGGGCGTTTTCGAAGGCGGCGCTTCTGATCGCGTTCCCGACGCTGATTCTGCGCGCGTGGAACGCCATGCGTACGCGCAAAGACGGCGAGCCGAACGAGCCGCTCCGGCATCTGATCGTGGCGTCCGTTGCGAGTGCGCTGCTTGCGGTGCTGTACTTTGCGCTTGAAAAGCTCGGAGAAACGATGCAGGGACCGCTTTCTGCGATCGCGGACTTCCCGCTGTACGGCGTACTGATGCTTGCGCTGTTCGGATACCTTGCGCATCACGAACGCGGCAAGCGTTCGCTCTTCGCGTGGCTTTCGGAGGGCGGCGTAACGGCGATCGGCGCGCTGACGCTGTTTGCGGCGGTCGTGCTGTTCGGGTTCGCGTTTGTACTCGGCGCGGCGTTCAGGCTGTTCGGCGGGACACTCACATTCAAGACGTTCGGCGTGATCGGCATTGCGCTTGCATCGGGTCTGACGGTCGCGCTGTTCGCGATCTATTGGAAAAAGCACCGCGCGGCGAATTATTCGCTGTACACCAACCGCGGACTGATCTTTACGCTTGCGGCATGCTTTATTGTGTGGATATTCACCTGCGGGCACTATATGCATGAGCGCTATATCTTCCCGGCGCTGTTTTTGCTCGTGTTTGCGTACGCCTATGACCGCGATCCGCATAAGCTTGCGGTGTTCTGCCTTCTGACGGTCACGACCTTCATGAACGAAATGGTCGCGATGTACGTCGTATCCGACGGCGCGATCGATCTCATTCGCGGCGGCGCGATCCATAACAGACTGATTGAGCTGATCTCGCTTGTCGAGGTCGTTGCGGCGCTGTATCTGACGGTGACAAGCTTCCGAAAAGCGATCGTGTTCGATCCGGGCGATCCGAGGGAAGACCGGAACGCGACCGCGGCAAAGAAGCAGGACCGGCGCGCGGCGTGAACGGAGGTGAACGCAATGGAGTTTAAGACATTCCGAAAGGAGATCGGGATCGAGGACGGACGGCGCATGACGCGGCGCGATTATTTGCTGCTCCTGTTGCTGCTTGCGGTCTATTCGATCGTTGCGTTTGTGAACCTCGGCACGCTCAAAGCGCCGCAGACCGTATGGACGGCGGAGCCGGGCGCAACCGTGATTGTCGATCTCGGTGAAACGACCGACGTCAGCGAGGTCCGCTTCTACGGCAATATCGGCGAGGGAACGATCGCGCTGTACGATGAGAGCGCGTTTGTCGACGGGTTCTTCCGCTACGGCGAGACCAAGCCGCTTGCGACATTCGAACAGGTCAGCGGCGATATGTTCAAGTGGAAGACGCAGGCGTTCTCCGCGTTCACGCGCTATCTGATCCTGTACACGGAAAGCGGCAGCGTCGCGATCAACGAGATCTCGATCCGAAACGGCGAGGAGATTCTGCCCGCGACCGTGTATGAACCCAAAGACGGCGCCGAGAGGCTTCTGGACGAGCAGAAAAAGGTCCCGAAGGATGCGTCGTACCTGACGAACATGTATTTCGACGAGATCTATCACGCGCGCACCGCCTATGAGATGGTTAAAAACGATGATCTTGCGGCGCAGTACGGGCGCGAGTATGCCGCTGACGAAGGGTATCCGATCTATGAATGGACGCATCCGTCGTTCGGAAAGCTTCTGATCGCGCTCGGAGTTCGCGTGTTCGGCATGACGCCGTTCGGCTGGCGGTTTTCGGGAACGTTTGTCGGCGTTCTGATCCTTGCGGTTCTGTACGTATTCGGCAAGCGCATCTTCCGCCGCACGGACTACGCGTTTGTTACCGCGGGACTGTTTGCGGCTGACTGCATGCACTTTGCGCAGACGCGCATCGCCACGATCGACGTATATGCGCTGTTCTTTACGCTTCTGATGTTCCTCTTCATGTTCGAGTACGTTTCGGAGGACTTTGAACAGCGTCCGTATTGGAAAAAAATCACGGCGCTGGGGCTAAGCGGCGTATCGTTCGGACTCGGCGCGTCGTCGAAATGGACGTGTCTGTACTCCGGCGCGGGACTCGCCGTGCTGTATTTCGGCGATCTCGTGTATAACCTTGTGCGCATCCTGCGCGATCGCAGGTCGCAGCCGAAGTCGAACCGCAAACGCATGCCGGTCAACGTGCTTGCGTATCTGCCGGTGCTGTTCGTGCTCGCCGTTGCCGCGCTGCATGCCGCCGGCACGTGGGTCGACTGGGACGCGTACTTTCTTGCGTCCGGCAAGTGGGACGCGGCGGGCGTCGGGATCGCGTGGATCGATCTGCTGTTGAAACCGTGGTTTCTCGGTACGCTTTTGGGGCTTTCCGCCGTTGCCGTCCTGTCCTCGGTGGGATTCCGCATCGTCTGCAGGAAGCATGACTGCGATCTGAGGCTCAACAATCTTCTGATGACGCCCGTGTGGTGCTGTCTGTTCTTCATCGTGATCCCGATCACGCTGTACGCGCTGACGAACTACTGCTACTACATTGATAAAAACTGCGTTACGCTGCAGCAGAAGCTTGCGGAACTGTGGAAGATGCAGGTGAGCATGTATCACTATCACGCCGACCTTCAGGCGACGCATCAGTGCCAGTCGATGTGGTATCAGTGGCCGCTCGCGCAGAAATCGGTCTGGTTCTATTCGGGATACTCGACGGTCAACGATGTGCAGCTGTTGTCCAATATCTCCAGCACGGGCAATCCCGCGGTCTGGTATGTATCGGCGTTCGGCACGGTGCTGGCATGCGTGGAGTGGGTCAAAAACCGCGCCTGCAGAAAAGACCGCGCGTTTGTTGTCGTGTTTGTGGGAATCCTCTCGGGACTTCTGCCGTGGGCGCTTGTGACGCGGTGCGTGTTCCTGTATCACTATTTCTCCACGCTTCCGTTTGTGATGCTGATGACGCTTCTTCTGCTCTGCTACACGGAAAAGAAGTATCCGCGCACGGCGGGGCTCAAATGGGCGTGGCTCATCGCGGCTGCGGTCGTGTTTGTGCTGATGTATCCGGCGATCTCGGGCGTGCCCGTCCCGTACGGATACGCGAAGTTTATAGAAAACGTGCTTGCCGTTTTCGGAAAGGTGTACTATGTCGGCGTCTGACGGAAAAAAGAGCGTTGTTCAGCTTCTCAAGTTCGTGCTGATCGGCGTATCCAACACGCTGATCGATCTGCTGATCACGCTTGCGCTGAACGCGATCTTCGGAATCTACTATCTCGCAAAGATCATCGGATACGTCTGCGGCGTTATAAACAGCTATTTCTGGAACAGCAGCTGGACGTTCCGTGAGGAACGCCGCCGCGATACAAAGGAGATCGTTTCGTTCCTGATCGTCAATCTTGTCACGCTCGGGCTCTCGCTGCTGCTGCAGTGGCTGTTCCGCGACCGGCTGCATCTTGACGCGTGGTGGATGAACGCGATCGGCGACAATGTGTTCACGCGCATCCTGAACGGCGAGCGATTCTGTCTGCTGCTTGCGTCCGGCGTCGCGCTGATCGTGAACTTCATCGGAAACAAGCTGTTTGTATTTACCGGAACAAAAGCGGTCGAACCCGAACAAACGGAGGAATAAGCCATGCTCGCAAAGGTGGAAAGCTACGGATTGATCTGCCTGTCCGGATTCCCGGTAACGGTCGAAACGGACATTGCGTCGGGTCTGCCGAACTATGAAACGGTCGGACTCCCGGACGCCGCGGTCAAGGAATCGCGCGAGCGGATCCGCTCCGCGATCCGGCACTCCGGCTTTCCGTTTCCGACGGCGCGGATCACCGTGAACCTTGCGCCCGCCGATCTCAAAAAGGAGGGCACGGTCTACGATCTGCCGATCGCGCTGTCGATCCTTGCGGCAAGCGGCGAATTGAAGCCGGTTTTAAGCGGCGTAATCGTGCTCGGCGAGCTTGCGCTGGACGGCACGGTGCGTCCGATCAACGGAATTCTGCCGATGCTGATCGACGCGTTCAAGAAGGGTTACGGGACGTTTTTCGTGCCGAAGGACAATGCTGCCGAGGCGGCGTACATTCGCGGCGCAACGGTGTATCCGGTCGAGTCGCTGCAATCGCTCGTTTCACACCTGCGCGGCGAAACGGCGATCGCGCCGGTCGAACCGCGACCGTTTACGGGCGGTACGCATAAAATTGCGGTCGATTTTTCGGAGATCCGCGGACAGGCGGCGGCAAAGCGCGCCGCGGAGATCGCGGTGGCGGGGAATCACAATATCCTGCTGTGCGGCACGCCGGGCAGCGGCAAAACGATGCTGGCGCGCGCGATCCCATCGATCCTGCCGGACATGACGTTCGAGGAAG
Source organism: uncultured Clostridia bacterium (assembly GCA_905235205.1). GTDB lineage: Bacteria > Bacillota > Clostridia > Christensenellales > CAG-138 > UBA3792. The sequence continues at coordinate 9,444 of CAJOKM010000014.1, forward strand.
CGCTTGAAACCACCAAGATCCATTCGATCACCGGCGCAATGAAAGGCACCGAGGGACTTGTCACCGAGCGGCCGTTCCGCGCGCCGCATCACGGCGCAAGCGCAACGGCGCTGATCGGCGGCGGCAGCCGCGCCATGCCCGGCGAAATCAGCCTTGCGCACAACGGCGTGCTGTTTTTGGACGAGCTGCCGGAGTTTCAGCGAAACGTGCTCAAAGCGCTGCGTCAGCCGCTCGAGGACGGGGAAGTCACCGTCAGCCGCGCTGCGGCAACGGCGACGTATCCTGCGCGGTTTCTGCTGGTCGCCGCGATGAATCCGTGTCCGTGCGGCAATCGCGGTTCGCGCCTGAAGCCGTGCACCTGCACGCAGGCGCAGATCCGCCGCTACGCGGGGCGCATCAGCGGACCGCTTCTGGACCGCATCGACCTGCATATCGAAATGACCGAGGTCGGGTATCGCGAGATCACGGACCGTCAGCCCGCAGAGTCGTCGGAGACGATCCGCGCACGCGTCAGCGCCGCGCGAAAGATCCAGCAAGCGCGCTTTTTCAACGACGGCATCCGCACAAACGCCGAGATGACCGGAGCGCTGATCCGCCGCTATTGCAATCCGGCGGGCGAGTCCGAAAAACTGCTGCGCGACGCGTTCAAAAAACTGCAGCTTTCGGCGCGCGCGTATCAGCGCGTCCTGAAGGTCGCGCGCACGATCGCGGACCTTGAGAACAGCGCGGAAATCAAACCGGAACACTACGCCGAGGCGATTCAATACCGGAGTATGTCTATGTTGAGTGATCTGTGATGCGTCAAAAAAGAACAAGAATCCTGCCGCACGCCCGCACCGTGCGGCTTTTTGTTGCCGGATTGTCACATTTCCGACTGTAAAATGTTGCTTTTGCATATATAAATAGGATTGAAATCCGGAAATGATCGTGCTATGATAAAATCCGAAGCAGTTTAGAGAGAAGGAGAAACGACGGTTTTGGACGAAACGACACGGCTATGGCTGTGGCTCAATTACGCGACCAACAGCAATCCGCGGCTGTTCTTTGAACTTCTTTCGCGGTTCGACGATCTTTCGGAAGCATACGAGGCGGTTCAAAATCGCGACTTTGCGCTTTTGGAAGACGTTTCCGCAGCCGTGCGCGAGCGATTGATTTCCGCGTCGGACGCGCGGTTTTTGGACCGGTACTGCGCATGGCTTGAGCGCAACGACGTTACGGTGATCACGGCGGAATCGGACCGGTATCCGAACCTGCTGTCCGAGATTTACGATCCGCCGTCGGTTCTGTTCTGCCGCGGAACGCTGCCCGAAAAACTGCCGCTGCCGATCGCGATGGTCGGCGCGCGGCACTGCACCGAGTACGGGCGCGAGGTCGCAGCGCTTCTCGGCGAGCAGCTTGCCGAGCGCGGCGCGACGATCGTAACGGGGCTTGCCGCAGGCATTGATTCCGCCGCGGCAAAGGGAGCGCTCTCGGTCGGCGCGTCGAGCTGTCCGGTCATCGGCGTGCTCGGGTGCGGCATCGATCAGGTGTATCCGCCCGAGAATCGCAAGCTGTACGACGCGGTGATCGAACGCGGCGCGATTGTGACCGAGTTTTTGCCGAAAACGCCGCCTTTGGCGCAGAACTTCCCGATCCGGAACCGGATCGTTTCCGGGATCTCGCGCGGCGTCGTTGTGGTCGAAGCAGGCGAGCGCAGCGGCACGTCGATCACGGCGGACTGCGCCCGTGAGCAGGGACGCGAGGTGTTTGCCGTGCCCGGACGCATCACCGACCCGATGAGCGTCGGCACGAACCGCATGCTCTCACGCGGAGAGGCGAAGGTGGTGACATCGGCGGCGGATATCCTCTCGGAGTTTACGGACGACGCGGGCGACGACGTCATCAACGGCGCGGCCAAGCGCGTAACGTTTACCTCGCTCGGATCGATCGGACAGGAGATCTATATGGCGCTGCTGCAGGGCGAAAAGGACGCCGACGAGCTGCTGGATTGGATCGAGTGTCCGCCGCAGGAGCTGAACGCGGCTTTGACGCGTCTGCTCTTTTCCGAAGTCATCAAACAACTACCCGGGCGCATCTATGCGCTCGATACCATCCACACGGTCGTGACGTTCGACCAATAACCCAAGGAGAGTACGTATGGCAGAAACGAAAAACACACTGGTGATCGTGGAATCGCCCGCCAAAGCAAAAACGATCGGAAAGTTTTTAGGCGGCAAGTTCAAGGTCGTGGCAAGCAACGGACACGTCCGCGATCTGCCCAAATCCCAGCTCGGCGTCGACGTTGAGCACGCATTCGAACCGAAATATATCACGCTTCGCGGTCGCGGAGACGTTCTGGAACGCATTAAGAAGGAGGCAAAGGAAGCCGAACGCGTCCTTCTCGCGACCGACCCTGACCGCGAGGGCGAAGCGATCTCATGGCATCTGGCGCAGATTCTCAAACTGGACGTAAAGAGCAAGTGCCGCATCGAGTTTCATGAGATCACGTCCGCGGCGGTCAAGAACGCGATCAAAAAGCCGCGCACGATCAACATGGATCTGGTCGACGCGCAGCAGGCGAGACGCGTTTTGGACCGCATCGTGGGCTATAAGATCAGTCCGATCCTGTGGGTCAAGATCCGCAAAGGACTCTCCGCGGGACGCGTACAGTCCGTGGCGACGCGCATCGTATGCGATCGCGAGGATGAGATCAACGCGTTCGTGCCGGAGGAGTACTGGATCCTGACCGCAACGCTGCGCGCAAACGCAAAAAAGACGTTCGACGTGCGCTTTTACGGCACGGACGGCAAGAAGGTCGATCTGAAGACCGAAGCGCAGACCAAAGCGATCATCAAGCGCGTCGGCGAGAGCGCGTTTACCGCGACCGAGGTAAAGCAGAGCGAGAAGCGCAAGCATGCCGCGCCGCCGTTTACGACGTCGAGCCTGCAGCAGGAGGCTTCGCGCAAGCTGAGCTTCACGACAAAGCGCACCATGATGGTCGCGCAGCAGCTTTACGAAGGCGTGGAGATCGGCAAAAAAGGCTCCACGGGTTTGATCAGTTATATCCGTACCGATTCCGTGCGTGTGGCGGACGAAGCGCGCGACGCAGCGAGAGCGTATATCGCCGAGACCTACGGCGACGCGTTCGTCCCGAAAACGCCGAACGTGTATCGCGGACGCCGCAACGCGCAGGACGCGCACGAAGCGATCCGTCCGACCGACGTCAAGAACGATCCGAAAACGCTGAAGCCGTATCTTTCGAGCGATCAGTACAAGCTGTATAAGCTCATCTATGAGCGCTTCCTCGCAAGCCAGATGAGCGACGCGATCTTAGAACAGACCGCCGTCACGTTCGACGCAAACGGCGTGCAGTTCAAGGCGACCGGTTCGCATACGCTGTTTACCGGGTTCTCGGCGGTGTATACCGAGGGCAAGGACGTTGACGACGAGGACGTGGTGCAGCTCCCGCCGATTGCCGAGGGCGACGCGTTCCGCAAGGAAAAGATCGATCCGCAGCAGAAGTTCACGCAGCCGCCGTCCCGCTACACCGAGGCGACGCTCGTGAAAACGCTCGAAGAAAAGGGCATCGGACGTCCGTCGACGTATTCGCCGACGATCTCCACGATCGTCGACCGCGGATACATCATGCGCGAAAAGAAAACGCTGGTGCCGACCGAGCTCGGCTTTGCCGTGACGGGGCTCATGAAATCGAGCTTTCCGGACATCGTGGACGTTGCGTTCACCGCGAACATGGAGGAGGACCTCGACGAGGTCGAAGAGGGCGCGGAACGCTGGCAGTCGGTTGTGGGCGCGTTCTACGATCCGTTCATGAAGACGGTCGAGACCGCCGAAAAGAGCGCGGAAAAGATCAGGATCCCCGACGAGGTCTCCGACGTGCCGTGCGATAAATGCGGCGCGATGATGGTTTATAAAATGGGACGGTTCGGAAGGTTTCTGGCGTGCCCGAATTTTCCGACCTGCCGCAACACGAAGTCGATCGTCGAAAAGGTCGAGGGCGTTCCGTGCCCGAAGTGCGGCGCGGCGATCGTAAAGAAGCACGGCAAGAAAAAGGTCTTCTACGGGTGTGAGCGCTATCCGGACTGCGATTTCACAAGCTGGGATCTGCCGGTCAAAACGCCGTGCCCGAAGTGCGGCGGACTGATGGTGCAAAAGCACGGACAGAACGGCACGTTCGTGCAGTGCGCGAACCCGGACTGCAGGGAGATCCTTCGGAGAAGCAGAAAAACCGATGCGTAAGGAAAACGTGACCGTCGTCGGCGCGGGACTTGCCGGCGCGGAAGCGGCGTATCAGCTTCTGAAACGCGGCTATCCGGTCACATTGTATGAAATGAAGCCCGAAAAGCGCACGCCTGCGCACAAAAGCGACGGGTTTGCGGAGCTGGTGTGCTCCAACTCGCTGCGCTCCGACCGGCTCGAAAATGCGGTGGGGCTTTTGAAAGAAGAGATGCGCCTGCTCGATTCGCTGATCATGCGGGCGGCGGACGCAACGCGCGTGCCGGCCGGCGGTGCGCTTGCGGTGGACCGCGACGGATTCTCCGCTTACGTCACCGAAGCGCTCAAAGCATTTCCGAACCTTACAATCGTTTCGGAGGAACTGACGGAGCTTCCCGCGTCGCCTGCGATCGTGGCGACGGGTCCGTTGACAAGCGACGCGTTAAGCGCGGCGATCGAACTCCGGTTCGGTAAGTGCCTGCATTTCTACGACGCCGCGGCGCCGATCGTGACCCGTGAATCGCTCGATTTTTCGAAGGTGTTCGCCGCATCGCGATACGGGCGCGGGTCGGATTATCTGAACTGCCCGATGACGCGCGAGGAATACTTTGCGTTCGTTCACGCGCTCGTTGCGGCTGAGACGGCGGAGCTGAAACACTTTGAGCCGCCGCGCGTGTTCGAAGGCTGTATGCCGGTCGAGGTCATGGCAAAGCGCGGCGAGCTGACGCTTGCCTACGGTCCGCTGAAGCCGGTGGGACTCGAATTGGACGGCAAACGCCCGTTTGCGGTCGTGCAGCTGCGGCAGGACAATGCCTTGGGCACGCTTTATAACATCGTCGGGTTCCAGACCAACCTGCGCTTTCCGGAACAGAAACGCGTGTTCGGGATGATCCCGGGATTGGAGCACGCGGAGTTTGCGCGCTATGGCGTCATGCACCGCAATACGTTTCTGGAATCGCCGCGGCTTCTCAATTGGGACTACTCTTTGCGCGACGATCCGCTGCTGTTCTATGCGGGACAGATGACCGGCGTAGAGGGTTACGTCGAGTCGGCGGCGAGCGGTCTTATGGCCGCGCTGGGACTCGTTGAAAAACTGGAGGGCAGAGCGCCGGTCGATTTCACGTCCGAGACCGCGTTAGGCGCGCTCGGACATTACGTTTCCGAATACAACGGCGGCGATTTTCAGCCGATGAACGTGACGTTCGGAATCATGGATCCGCTTTCCGAACGCGTTCGGAGCAAGCAGGAACGGTGTGCGCGGCTTTCGGCGCGCGCGCTTGAGCGGATCCGCGTCTTAAAGGACACACACGCTTTTTGAGGAGGTTTGAGCCATGGAATTAAAGGGCACCACCATCGTAGCGGTCAAGCGTGACGGCGTGACCGCGATCGCGGGCGACGGGCAGGTCACGATGGGACAGCAGGCGATCATGAAAGCGCACGCAAAAAAGGTGCGCAGGCTGTATCACGATCGCGTTGTCGTCGGCTTTGCCGGTTCGGTCGCTGACGCGTTTACGCTGTGCGAGCGGTTTGAAGCCAAGCTCGAAATGCACGGCGGCGCGTTAAAGCGCGCGGCGATCGCGCTGACGCAGGACTGGCGCAGCGACAAGGTCATGCGGCAGCTGGAAGCGATGATGATCGTGGCGGACAAGGACGATCTTCTGATCCTGTCCGGTACCGGCGAGGTCATTGAGCCGGACGACGACATCGCGGCGATCGGCTCCGGCGGACTGTACGCGCTCGCGGCGGCAAAGGCGATGAAGCAGCATACCGACATGAGCGCGGAAGAGATCGCCGCGGAAGCAATGGCGATCGCGCAGTCGATCTGCATCTTTACCAACGGAAATATCAACGTGGAGGTGATCCGTCCGTGACGCCCAAAGAAATCGTAAACGCGCTGGACCGCTATATCATCGGCCAGGACGAAGCAAAGCGCGCCGTGGCGATCGCGCTGAGAAACCGGTACAGACGGAGCTGTCTTCCGCCGGAGCTGCGCGAGGAGATCACACCGAAGAACATCATCATGCTCGGACCGACCGGCGTCGGCAAAACGGAGATCGCGAGGCGGCTTGCGAAGCTCGTTGAGGCGCCGTTTGTCAAGGTGGAAGCGTCGAAGTACACCGAGGTCGGCTATGTCGGGCGCGACGTGGAGAGCATGGTGCGCGATCTGGTCGAGGAGTCGATCCGGCTCACCAAACAGAAACGCATGGAGCTTGTAAAGGAACCCGCCGCCGCGGCGACGGAAGCGCGGCTTGTGGAGCTGCTGCTTCCCAAACAGCGCCGGCAGTCAAAGCCGGTTAACCCGCTGCAGTTTCTGCTCGGCAGCGGTCAGCCGGAACCGGAAGAGCCGAAGCCCAGCGAGGAGGAGCAGCAGGCGCGCCGTTCTTTGAAGGAACAAACGCTGGACCGGCTCAAAAAAGGCCTTCTGGAGCAGGAGATCGTGGAACTCGAGGTCGAGGAAAGCGCGAACGCCATGATGTTCGGCGCATCGGGCATGGAGTTCGACATGAGCGGCATGATCGGCGACCTCCTTCCCAAAAAGAAAAAGCTCAAGAAAATGCCGGTCGAGCAGGCGAGATCGATCCTCATGCAGCAGGAATCGGAAAAGCGCATCGACCCGGACGACGTGAACCGTGAGGCGCTGAAGAATGCGGAGCAGAACGGCATCATCTTTTTGGACGAGATCGACAAGATCGCGGGAAGCTCGAATCACATGGGCGCGGACGTTTCGCGCGAGGGTGTGCAGCGCGACATTCTGCCGATCGTCGAAGGCACGACGGTTTCGACAAAGTACGGTCCGGTCAAGACGGACTTCATCCTGTTCATCGGCGCGGGTGCGTTCCATGTTTCGAAGGTCACCGACCTGATCCCGGAGCTCCAGGGACGCTTTCCGATCCGCGTGACGCTCAAGGACCTGACCGAGGAGGATTTTTACGCGATTCTCACGCAGCCGGACAACGCGGTGACCAAGCAGTACGCCGCGCTTTTAAAGCCGGACAACGTGAACCTGAGCTTTACGGAGGACGCGCTCAAAGAGATTGCGAAGTTTGCGTTCCGCGCAAACGAGCAAAATGAGAATATCGGCGCACGCCGCCTGCATACGGTAATGGAGAACCTGTTGAACGACATCTCCTTCAACGCGAACGGACAGCATCCGATGATCGACGTCGTCGTTGACGGCGCGTACGTCGACGCGCATCTGTCCGCGGAGTGGAGCGAGGACAACATTTCGAAGTACATCTTGTAACGGGCGGAGCGTTTCCGTCCGGGAAAGGATCGGACGATGAAACGCCTGCTCGCCGTATGGCTGTGCCTGTGCCTGCTTCCGTTTTCCTTTGCGGCGGCGGAAGAACAAGAAACACCCGAGCCCGTGATCGAAACGGTCACGCTTGCGCCGGAAGAACCGGACGAAGCGCCGCCGGTGCCGGTCCCGCCGGACCCGAACTGGATTCTTGCTTCGGACGAACCGGAGACGGTCGAAGCGTTCGCGCAGACCGCCGCGGCGGAGCGGCATCGCGGTATGCGGCCCCTGTCCCGGTATGCGCGCGCGTTTACGGTGACCGAAGCGGACCTGAAGCTTGCCGCGCGCGTTGCGTATCTCGAGGCGGGCGGCAGAAGCGAACGCGCCTACCGCGCGGTGCTGTGCGTGCTCTATAACCGATGCGCGGCGAAGCGGTTCGGCGGCAAGATAACGGACATCTCCACGGAAGCGTACCGGAAGGGTCAGTTCTCGGTCGTTCATCACAAGGGGTTCCGTACGCTGGAACCGCCCGAGAAGATCGTGGAAGCGGCCCGCGACGTTTTTGTGTACGGCAATCTCGATCTGCCGGAGAACGTGCTGTTCTTCTGCGCGTCAAAGCTCGGAAAGAACTGGGGCGGACACAGGTTTTACAAGGATATCGGCGGCAATCTGTTTTTTTACGGAAACGTCGATTAGAAGGAAAGGATTGTATGCGACATAAACTCAGAATCATCCCGCTGGGCGGGGTGGGAGAGATCGGTAAAAACATGACCGTGATCGAGTATGGGGACGACATCCTCGTGATCGACTGCGGGCTGATCTTTCCGGACGAGATGATGCCGGGGATCGACGTCGTCATCCCCGACATGACCTATCTCGAACAGAACAAGGAGCGCATCCGCGGCATCTGCATCACGCACGGACACGAGGACCATATCGGCGCGATTCCGTACGCGATGGAGCGGTTCCGCTGCCCGATCTACGGTACGCGGTTCACGAATGCGCTCATTCATCATAAACTGGACGAGCATCATCTGACCGACGTCGAGGTGATCGACGTCGATCCCGGACAAGCCGTGCAGCTCGGCTGTTTCAAGGTCGAGTTCATCAAAACGGGGCACTCGATCGCCGGCGCGGTCGCGTTCGCGATCCAGACGCCGATCGGCACGCTGATCCACACCGGCGACTTCAAGATCGACCTGACGCCGATCGACGGCGAGCCGATCGACATCAACCGGTTCGCGTATTACGGCACGCGCGGCGTGCTTGCGCTGATGTCCGACAGCACGAACGTGGAGCGGACAGGCTTTACGCAGAGCGAGAAAGAGATCGGCAAGACGTTCGAGCAGTGCTTTGACAAAGCGAAGGGCCGCGTGATCGTGGCGTCGTTCGCGTCGAACGTGTACCGGCTCCAGCAGGTGGCGGACGTCGCCATCGCACACGGACGCGTGGTGTGCTTCCAGGGCAGGAGCATGGAACAGGTCGTGCGGTTTGCGCAGGAGCTCGGGTATATGCGCGTGCCGGCGGATAAGATCGTGCGGGTCGAACAGCTCAAGAACATCCCCGACAACATGGTCTGCGTGATGACCACCGGCAGTCAGGGCGAACCGATGAGCGGACTATTCCGCATGGCGAACGCCACGCACAAACTGAACATCGGTCCGGGCGACACGGTGATCATTTCCGCGTCCGCGATCCCCGGCAACGAACGCGGCGTGTCCCGCGTGATCAACGCGCTGTATGAAAAGGGCGCGGACGTCGTATACGACCGCATGGCGGACGTGCACGTGTCCGGGCACGCGTGCGCGGGCGAGCTGAGGCTGATGCTGGAGATCATCAAGCCGAAGTATTTCATTCCCGTGCACGGTGAGGCGCGGCACTTGAAGATGCACGCCGCGCTTGCGAAGGAGCAGGGCGTTCTCCCCGAACGAACGTTTATCGCGCACAACGGCGCGGTCATTGAACTGTCCGCGCGCAAGGGCGTGATGAACGAGGCCGTGCAGGCGGGCAGCGTCATGGTGGACGGGCTTAAGGACGTCGAAGACGTGGTGCTGCGGGATCGCAAATCGCTGTCCGAGGACGGACTGGTGGTCGCGGTCATCGTGCTTGACGCGGAAACCGGACGGCTGCTTGCGCCGATCGAACTGTTCTCGCGCGGATTCATCTATATGCGCGACAATGAACCGCTGATCGAACGCGCGGGCGAACTCGTGTATGAAACGGCGAAGCGGTTCGAATCGACGGACAAGAACGAGTATCAGGCCGTCAAGAACGCGGTCAGGAGCAAGCTGAAATCGTTCCTGTACGATGAAACGGGACGCACGCCGATGATCCTGCCGATCACGATGGAGGTGTAAGCGGATGATCCTGGATGATGCAAGGGCGCTCGCGGACAAGCTTCGCGCGTCCGAAGAATACAGAGCGTATCAGGAGACGAGGGAACGCGCATACGCGTCGAAACCGACGGCGGCGCTCTTGGACGAGCTTCAGAAGCTTCGCATGAAAGCGCAGGCGGCGGCGGTCGCCGGAAAGCCGGACAGGGACGCGGACGAGAAACTGCAAAAGCTCGGCGAACTGCTGCAGTTCGACGAAAACGCCGCGGCGTTTCTGCTTGCGGAGTACCGGCTGAATACGCTGGTCGGCGATATCTATCGGGTTCTGGCGGAGGCGATCGACCTCGATCTGGGCGCGCTGGAAGCGTGATCGCTTGAAAAACAGACCGCCGCATGGTATACTGAACGTATGAGAAGAGCCGATAAAACCGAATTGAACGCCGTGCGTCTGCGCTGGCAGCGCTTCTGGCACTACACAAGACCGATCGCCACCTGGGTGTTCAGCATCGGTCTGGTTGCCGTGATCGCGATCGTTGCGGTCCGGTTCGTGCTGTCGCATTACGTGTCGGCGGTCGATCCGGAGGATCCGACGCCGTACGAGGTCGAGATTCCTCAGAACGCGTCTGCGAGCAAGATCGCGGACCTGCTCTATCATGCGTGCGGCGAGGGCAAGGAGGGACTGATCGTTTCCACGGCATCGTTCAAGGTCTACGTCGACTTTGTCGGAAAGGCGAACAGCCTGAAAGCGGGAACGTACCGGCTCTCAAAGAATATGTCGATTGCGGAGATCGTCGACGTTCTGACGGAAGGCAATCCGCCGCGGCGAACAAAGCGCTTCATGGTGCCGGAGGGCAAAACGGTCGAGGAGATCGCCGCGCTGCTGCAGCAGGAGGAGCTTTTGACCGATCCGAGCGCGTTTGTCGCGCTGTGCAGGGACGCGTCGATGTTTTCGAAATATCCGTTCATCGCGGAACTGTCCAACGTCGCCGAACGCCGCTATGTGCTGGAAGGCTATCTGTTCCCGGACACCTATGAGGTCTATGTGGACGCCGCGCCCGAGGAGATTCTCGATAAAATGCTCACGCGCTGTTACGAGGTCTATTCCGACGAATGGATCGCGCGGGCGCAGGAGCTTGAGCTCTCGCGCGATCAGGTCATGACGCTCGCGTCGATCATCGAGCGTGAAGCGGGCAGTCCGGATGACTTTTCAAAGGTCTCCGCCGTGTTCCATAACCGCCTTGCGCGCGGCATGAAGCTTGAATCCTGCGCGACGCTGAGCTATGTGACCGGCGTTCACCGCTATACGTTCACGCCGGACGAGCAGGCGATCGTTTCGTCGTATAACACCTACCTGAACGAAGGACTTCCGATCGGACCGATCTCCAATCCCGGCGCGAGCGCGATCCGCGCCGCGCTCTACCCGAACGAGGAATACCTTGAGGAAGGCTATCTGTACTTCTGCAACGGCAATCCGCAGGAAAGCAGCGCCTTGATCTTCTCTAAGACGTACGAGGAGCATCAGAAGAACGTGGAGCAGTATCGGCAGTACTGGAATTGAGATGAATCGCGTCGCTGATGCATGAACGGATATTCGTTCTCATCAGACTGAATTCGACATACCCTTTCCCGAGGAGGAAAGGGTATGTTTTCCGTTTTATGGCTGATTGTACAGGCGGTCGCGCTGATCGGCGCGATCGGAACGAACGGCTCGTTTCCGCAGCCGCTGACCAAGGAAGAGGAACAAAAATGGGTGCGCCGGCTGATGCAGGGCGACGAGGAAGCGCGTGAAACACTGATCGTGCATAACCTGCGGCTCGCGGCGCATATCGCGAAGAAATACCAGAAAGCGGACCGCGATCGCGAGGACCTGATTTCGATCGGCACGATCGGACTCATCAAGGCGGTTTCCACGTTCTCGGAATCGAAGGGCGCGCTCTCCGCGTATGCGGCGCGCTGCATCGAGAATGAGATCCTGATGAGCTTGCGGCGCGATCGGAAGCTGGTCGAAACCGTCTCGATCGAGGAACCGGTCGGCACGGATAAGGAGGGCAACGAACTGAAGCTTGCCGATCTTGTCTGTACGGAAGCGGATACGATCTTTGAACAGGTGCAGGGACGGCTTGACGCGCAGCGGGTGCTGGACACCATGAAGCGGGCGCTCACCAAGCGCGAACGCATCGTGATGACTTTGCGGTTCGGTCTGAACGACGCCACGCCGCTGCCGCAGCGCGAGGTCGCAAACGCGCTGAACATCTCGCGTAGCTATGTGTCGCGCATTGAAAAGAAGGCGATGGAAAAACTGCGCGCCGCACTGCTTGTCGACGGAGCGAGACCGATATGAAACGCAAACGGCTCCGCCGCACGCTTGCCGTTTCGCTTGCACTGCTTCTGCTCGGCGCAGGCGCGCTGATTGCGCTCGAACGCGCGATCCGTCCCGTGCTCGGGGAGCTCTCGGAAACACAGGTCGAGGCAAAAGCGCTGGCGGCGATGCAGGAAGCGATCCTCGAAACGCTGCCGAGCGGCGACGGCGGCGCGCTTTTGCGGGTATACGCGCAGGACGGCAGGGCGTACCTCCTGGAGACCGACAGCGCACGGCTGAACCGCCTGTGCGCCGATTGCGCGCTCGCCGCGCAGGAACGGATCCGAAGGCTCGGCGAGCAGGGGGTATCCGTACCGCTGGGTACGGCGATCGGGTTGTCGCTTCTGAACGGCGCGGGACCGAAGATCCGCGTGCGGTTTACGCCGGACGGAACCGTACATGCCTCATGCGAGAGCCATTTTACATCGGCGGGGATCAATCAAACCGTACACCGCGTCACCCTGAAGCTGACGGCGACGGTTCGCATCGTGCTGCCGGGCGGCGCGAGAACGGTCACGGTCACAACGGAAGCGCCCGTCTCCGAGGACGTCATCATCGGCGACGTGCCGGACACCTACGCCGATATGAACGACGCCGATGAGTTTATGAACCTGATTCCCTAACATGGTCTGATGTCGTGATTGACCGTCTAAAAATATACGTTCTCAGACGGTTGCCCTTTTACTGACCGTGTGCTATACTGAAGATACCGTAGGGTAATATGGATTCGGAGGGGAAAAGGGTACACATGTATACGGGTTCAGGCATTATCAAGATCTTCGCGGGCCGGACAGGCCGGCCGTTCGCACAGCGGATGTGCGACTATCTCGGGGCGCAAATGGGCGACGCCACGACGATCATGTTTGACGAGGGCAACATCTTCGTGCGGATCAACGAATCGATCCGCGATAAGGACGTATATATCGTTCAGCCGATCGGCCGCGAACCGAACGACGAGTTTACCGAACTGCTGTTTTGGATCGACGCGTTCAAGCGCTCCAGCGCCAACTCCGTGACCGCAATCATTCCGTATTTCTCCTATGCCAAGGGCGATAAAAAGGACGAGCCCCGCGTATCCATCCGCGCCCGCGTGTGCGCTGACTGCATCGAGGCGATCGGCGTCGACCGCGTACTGTTCATGGATCTGCATGCGGATCAGGTCGTGGGCTTCTTCAAAAAGCCGGTCGATCATCTGTCCGCGCGTCCGCTTCTGATCGAATACGTCAAACGTCAGGGCATCGTAAACGATGATCTCGTCGTTGTTTCTCCCGACGCGGGCAGCGCGAAGCGCGTACACGGCTTTGCTTCCGCTTTGCGGGTGCCGGTCGCGATCGGCGATAAGACGCGTTACGATCACAAGAGCGACGCGAAGGTCTTGAACATCATCGGCGACGTCAAGGATAAGAACTGCCTCGTCGTCGACGACTTCTCCATCACGGGCGGCACGCTTGTGGACATCGCGCGCGCCCTGCGTGAGAACGGCGCAAAGCACATTTACGGCGCGCTCTCGCACAACGTCATGACCGAGAAGGCGATCAAGCGGATCGAGGACAGCGATTACGAATGGCTGGTTTCCACCGACACGCTCGAATGCCCGTGGGCGCGCGAGAGCACCAAGCTCAGAACGATCTCCGCAGCGCCGATGTTTGCGCAGGCGGTCAAGACGATCCATGACCGCGCGCCGATGAGCACCATGTTCGATCACCGCTTCTTAAAGCGTCTGATGGACATGAGCCTGGAAACGGCAGGCGAGTAAGTTTTTTCCAAGCGGAGGACTTCGGTCTTCCGCTTTTTTGCAACCGTTTATCGGGATACGCGGTATTTCTGTTGAGAAGAGAACCCCAAGGAGGATCGAACCGTGAAACAGATAAGGCTCAACGGCTACCAGCCGGCATACCCGAAAAAAGTGCTTCGCGGCGCGGTGCTGACGACCGCGGCTTTGATGACGCTCGGCACGGCGACCGGCTGCGCGAAGATATTTGCGCTGCAGACGGAGGGCGTCATGCCGATCGAAGCCACTCCGGAGCTTATTCTGGACGGTGAGATCGCGATCGACGAGCCGACCGACGAACCGCAGCCCGAAGGCTACGTGATGCCGGAAGAAACGCCGGAGGAGGTCACGGAGATGGGCGACATCGCGGTCGACGACGGCACACAGCCGTAACGGTATGAACTTCACCCTGCATCTGACCGGAGACTGCAACCTCCGGTGCCGCTATTGCTATGAAACGCATACTCGTGCGCGCATGCGCGAAGAGACGGCGAAGAAGGCGGTCGATCTCGCGTTCTCATACGGGCATGAGAAAAACGGCTTTTCGCTGTTCGGCGGGGAGCCGATGCTCGAGCGCGCGTTGGTCGAATCCATCTGCCGGTACGCGTGCGAAAAAGCGGCAGAGACCAAAACGCAGATCCGGTTTAAGATGACGACAAACGGCACGCTGTTAGACGAGCGGTTTTTGCGGTTTGCAAACGCGCATCAATTGGAGATCGCGCTCTCGCACGACGGGCTTTTACAGGATGAACAGCGTGTGACGCGCGACGGACGCCCGACGCGCGAACGGCTCGAGCCGATCGTCGATCTGCTGCTTCGGTATCAGCCGAACTCGGTCGCGTTGCAGACGGTCATGCCGTCGACGGTCGGACGCATGGCGGAATCGGTGCAGTGGCTCTATGAGAGCGGGTTTTCACGCGTCAATACGGCGATCGACTACCGGAAGGACGCGGGCTGGGACGATGATTCGATGGCGGTTCTGAAAACGCAGTACGAACGCATTGCGGAACTTGCTGACGCGCGGTTTGACGGGACGCGTCCGCTCCTCTATCTCAATTTCATGTCCAAGATCGCGGCGTATCTCAACGACCGTCCGTGCCTTGAATGCAAGCTCGGCATTCGTCAGCCGTCGGTCGCGCCGGACGGGTCGATCTACCCGTGCAATCAGTTCCTGAACCTTCCGGACTATCGCATGGGCGATGTCGGAAACGGGATCGACCGCGAAAAGCAGACCGCGATCCACCGCGCGTCGCTCGCTCCGGAACCGGACTGTGAAGGCTGCGCGATCGCGGATCGCTGCCGGCATCACTGCGCCTGCTTAAACTTCAGCCTCACGGGGGATATGCACACGGTCGCGCCGGTGCAGTGCGAGCACGAACGCATCCTGATTCCGATCGCCGACGCGCTCGGGGCACGGCTGTACGCGCGCGGCAGCACCCGGTTTTTGCAAAACTACCGGGACGACCCGCTCGAATAAACCCGAATCCGGTCAAACGATCATGCGGTCAAATGCACTCTTTTGTTACAATGAAACGCTTGCTTTTTGATTTGTGTTTCGGAAAGGTCGAAAAAGTGAAGAATCTGCTTGACAGCGAAAGATTCTTATGGTATTGTAACTTTTTATTTGACAGGAGCATGCCTTTTCCGTTATAATATACAGAGAACGGAAAAGGAGGGAGACCGGTGTTTCAGATCGGCGATCTCGTTTGCTATCCGATGCACGGCGTCGGCGTGGTCGAAGCAATCGAAGAGCAGACCATTTTAGGAAAGACCGCACAGTATTATCGTCTGCGGTTCACCATCGGCCGCATAACGGCGATGGTGCCTTTCGACAAGTCGGAGCAGGTGGGACTGCGCGCGCTTGCCGATGTAAAGACCTGCGAAGAGGTTGTTGATTTTCTGAAAACGGACGTCTGCTCCGAGGAGAGCGATAACTGGAATCAGCGGTATCGCGATAATCTGGACAAGCTTCGCGGCGGCGACATCATGATCGTTGCGGACGTGGTCAAGTGCCTGATGCGGCGCGATCGCGAACGCGGGCTGTCCGCCGGCGAGCGCAAGATGTATCTGACCGCGCGGCAGGTGCTGGTGGCGGAGCTCGCCGCGTCGACCGAGCGCGATGAATCGGAGTTTTTGCCGCTTGTCGGAGCGGAATAAAACAATCATTCGGACAGGAGCGCGAAAAGCGCTTCTTTTTGTATGTAAAATGGTTCAAAAGATCACGGATTCGCTTGACAAAATCCGCGCGGTATTGTATGTTGATACTTGTTTTTTGAACATTGCAAGGAGGAAAAACCAATGGCGGGAACGATCTCCAGGGGCATCCGCGCGCCGATCGTGCGCGAAGGCGACGACGTGGTTCAGATAGTTGCGGATGCGGTTTTGAAAGCGGCGGAAGAGGACGGATTTACCCTGCATGCGCGCGATGTGGTCGCGGTGACGGAAGCGGTCGTGGCGCGTGCGGACGGCAATTACTGCACGGTTGACGATATCGCCGCAGACGTGCACGAAAAGCTCGGCGATACGGTCGGCGTGGTGTTTCCGATCATGAGCCGCAATCGGTTCGCGATCTGCTTAAAGGGCATTGCGCGCGGGGCAAAGAAGGTCGTCGTGCTGCTGTCGTATCCGGCGGACGAGGAAGGCAATCACCTGATCGACGAGGACGCGTTGTTCGACGCCGGTGTGAACCCGTACTCGGATGTGCTGAACGAGGAGGCGTTTGTGCGTCTGTTCGGCGAGCCGCGGCATACCTTTACCGGCGTGAACTACGTGCAGTACTACCGTTCCCTGATCGAAGCCGAGGGCGCCGAAGCGGTGATCCTGTTCGGCAACGACCCGGCGGCGATCCTAAAGCATACGGACGTTGCGCTCTGCTGCAATATCCATGAGCGCACGCGCACGGCGCGAAGGCTTCTGAAGGCAGGCGCAGCGCGGGTTCTGACCCTGTGCGATATCATGAACGCGCCGCGAAACGGAAGCGGCTATCAGCCGGATTACGGCCTGCTCGGGTCAAACAAGGCGACGGAAGACGTGATCAAGCTCTTCCCGAAAAACGCGCAGGCGGTGGCGGACGCGATCCGCGCGGAGCTTTTCCGGCGCACGGGCGTGCAGGTTGAGGCGATGGTCTACGGCGACGGCGCGTTCAAGGATCCGGTCGGCAAGATCTGGGAGCTCGCGGATCCGGTCGTTTCGCCGGGCTATACAGAGGGGCTTGTCGGACTTCCGAACGAGCTGAAGCTCAAGTATCTCGCGGACAACGAGTTTAAGGACCTTTCGGGCGAAGCGCTGGAATCTGCGATTCGCGCGCGCATCCGTGAAAAGGAAAAGAACCTCAAAGGACGCATGGATTCGCAGGGCACGACGCCGCGGCGCCTGACCGATCTGATCGGCTCGCTTTGCGATCTCACAAGCGGCAGCGGCGACAAGGGCACGCCGATCGTTCTGGTGCAGAACTACTTCAATAATTTCGCTGACTGACGATAACGGCATCACATCGTTTGCGGCGAGGAAAGAAATGAAATCCTTGTATGAAGAAAGGGCATTGTGCACTTTCTTTTATGCGTTCGCCGCAAACTAGCCGACGTTTTCGCTCAGTCGCATACGATAGTATAGCTCCTTCGCGAAGAACGCGGCTTCTGATACCATTCTCGGCAGTCAGGCCAAAGCGAAGGGGCTTTCGTAAAAGCCCCTTCCTGCAAGCACGGGAGAGAATCCGTCAGATTATAGCCAGTTCGTTTGCCGCGTTTGACAGTACGTCGTGGATGAGCTTCTGCCCGGCGTCGCTCGGATGGATGCCGTCCGCGCAGAGATAGGGAAGCAGCACGCGCTTTTCCAGAAACGCGCTTCTGAGATCGACGAGGAAACAGTTTAGTTCGCCGGCAAGCCGCTCGATGGCGCGGGAGTAGTTTTCCTGGTAGCGGTAGATCGCGTTTGCATCGCCGAGCCAGGTCAAGATGTTCTCTTTGGAGAGCCCGTCGCGCGTGATCCAGTCAAGATACCGTTCCGAACTGATCGGAGGAAGGGTGGAGAGCATCGGCTTGACGCCGTGTGCGCGAAGCGTAAAGACCATGCGCCGCAGTGTTTCGGTGAAGACCGGAAGCGGCGTGTTCGGCAGATGCTCGTCAAACGGCCGCGCGGAGACTTCGCTCCAGCAGAAGTCCGCGTCGTTGCCGCCGTATTCAAGCAGAACCGCGGCGGGCGTTTCGCCCTTCTCAAGCTGGCGGTTTAAAAGCAGTTCACCCTTTTGGATCGTACAGCCGAACCGTGAGCGGTTGTCCAGTACCCAGTCGTGCTGCTGCGCGATGGATTCGAGATCAATGTCGTTCGTCGTGCCGTAGCGCGTTGTTCCCGCAAGCATCCGAACACCCTTCAGAATCGAATCGCCGAATATGGAAATGACACGATTTGTTTGCATTTGAGACCTCCGTTTGACGCAATTCGCTCTTGCACAAAACTTGTTCTGCCATTATAATAAACACATCGCAAAAGAATTGCACCCTATTGGGAATCGGACGGCGTCTATCGAATAAAATGCATGCGGTAGAGTTCGAAAAATGCGTCTCTACCGAGAGTAGAATCCCGGATTTAACAGGGCGTTTGAGGAAATACAATGGAAGAAAACCGGATCCGCACGATCCTGGCGGAAAAACTGACCGCGTACCGCAAACGCGCCGGCATGACGCAGGCGGAACTCGCGGAGAAACTGAATTATTCGGATAAATCGATCTCAAAATGGGAGCGCGGCGACGGCATGCCCGATCTTCTGGTGCTGTGTCGGCTTGCCGATCTCTATGACGTGCCGCTCGACGCATTTTTGCGCGAGGGCGCGCCGGTGCGCTCGCAGAAGGAACAAAAGCCACGGCATCTGATCATCACGCTTATTTCGGTCGGGCTCGTGTTCTTCGTCAGCGCGATCGCGTTCTTTGTCTGTTATCTTGCGAAGGTTGACGTGCGCTGGCTCGCGTTCGTGTACGCCGTGCCGGTCAGCATGATCCTGCTCGTCGTATTCAGTCATGTGTGGGGCGGACTGCTGTATCAGGCGATCTCCGTTTCGGCGCTGGTGTGGTCGCTGTGCCTGTCCGTGTATGTATCGTTCCGTGCGATCTCAGGCGTGGAAGGGATGCATCTGCTGTTTATGGTCGCCGCCGTCTTCCAGGTGCTGATCGTTCTCTGGTACGTGCTGCTGTTCATTCGCCGCCGCAACAATGCGAGAAAGGCGTCCGAAGATGTTCTGTCCTGAGTGCGGGCGTCCGCTTCCGAATGCGGACGCACAATTCTGTCCGCATTGCGGCAATCGTGTAGAGATCCCCGTTGAACCCGTCGCAGCACAGACCGAACCGCCCGCGCCCAAACGTTCCAGACTGTGTACGGCGGCGCTGCTGCTCGGCGTCGGGACGTTCGTGTTCGGCATGCTCACCTTGACGTGCCGCCTCGTGCAGGGGATCGCGTTCCGGATGATGGCGATCGTTGCGGTGATCACTTTCTTCTTTGCGCCGCTTGCGTGCTGCTTCGGCGTTGCGGGGATCATCTCCCGCGCGCACAGCCGCAAGAAGGGCCTTCCGTCCGCGATCATCGGGCTGATCCTGGGCCTGGTGTTCGGACTGGTCGCCGCGGTCTGCCTGCTGGCGCGGGTGCTGGGATTCTGAATGCAATAAAAACGAAGCGATCCGGTTGTCCGGATCGCTTCGATGCGTTTTGGGATTATGCCTCCTTGTTCTGCTCGGCGAGCTTCCTGGCCCGGCGCTTTGCACGGCGCTTGATGCCGCCGCGGATCGAGAAGATGATGATCAGCGCGATGCCGCCGTTGATGAGCAGAAAGACGATGATCTCGGGCGCGTTGCCGAACAGCCATGCGCCGAACGCCTTGAACCCGTCGCCCACGTCCTCCATGCTCTCTTTGAACCGGCGGGAAACCTCCTGAGAGAACGTTTCCTCCTCAACGACCGTTTCACGCTCGACCTCGCTGAGGTTCAGACGGACGGTCGACAGGTCGATCTGATCGTCAAAGGTGCGCAGGATGGATTCGTAGGACTCGATCTCATAACTGACCTGGCTCAGCCGGTCCTGCACAGTGATGATGTCCTCAACGGTCGTCGCGCTCTTTAGAATTTCAAGGAGCGCGGACTGCTCGGTGCGAAGCGCTTCGAGGTGCTTTTCGGAATCGACGTAGCTCGTGGTCACGTCCCGGAGTCCCGTGCTTTTCGAGGTGACGTTGCCGAGCCCGTCAACCGTGTTTAAGAACGCGTCGAGCCGGTCGGCAGGCACGCGGATCACGAGATACGCGTTGCGCAGTTTGGTCTGGTTATAGATCGTTCTGCCGCCGATCTCGCTCGACTCGATGAAGCCGCCGGTCTTTTCGACCGCCGTGGAGAGCTTTTCGAGAAACGCGTCGAATTCGAGCGTTTGCACGGAGATCTCGGCGTTGCGGATGATCTTGCGGTTCGAAAGCACAGAGCCGTTCTGACTCTGCTCCGCCGTTTTGCCCTCGATCCCGGTTGCCGCTTCCGCCATCGGCGCATCCGGCATAACGGGTTCATAGTAGCTGTCGGAGACGTCGGCATATCCGCCGTAATACGCTTCGTCTCTTGCCGCGTTATTTGCGGAGCAGCCGAACGCGACAGATGCTGCAAGCAGGGTACAAAGAATGATCACGATCATAGTTCTTTTCATGGCAGAATCCTCCCTTCGAATGTTCATGGTTTGATGTGTTCAGAAAGAATACCGCGCAATGCGGAATTCGGTTGCAAATTTTACCTGCGGATCAGTCATGACAGATCCCCGAAAAGACGATCTCTGCGGGACCGGTCAGGTATACGTGGTTGTCATCGGCGGACCATTCAACGTCCAGCGTGCCGTGCGCAAGCTCGACAGCGGCTTTCCGACCGAGTTTTCCGCCCAGGACGGCTGCCACGACCGCAGCGCCCGCGCCTTCGGCGCAGGCGGGCGTGTACCCGGTGCCGCGCTCCCATGTACGCAGTTTGATGCGATCCAGGCCGGGGATCTCGATAAAGTCGACGTTTGTGCCCTCCAAAAACAGCGGATCCCGTTCGATCGGCGGTCCGTACCGCAGCACGTCCGCTTCGTTCAGCGCATCGACGAATAAGACCGTATGCGGCGCGCCGACGCGCACGGAGGAGAACGTAAACGTGCGTCCGTCTGCGGTGAGCTGAAGATTCAGCGGGCGGGATTCGGCTTTGACCGGGATATCCCCGGCGTCCAGAAGCGGCATGCCCAGATCGACGCGCACGCCGTCGACATGACCGTCCTTTAAGATCACGCGCACCTTCAAGACGTCGGCGCCTGCCTCAACGGAAAACGCCGCGCCGTGCACCATGCCGGCTTCAAACGCAAACCGCGCAAGCGCGCGGATGCCGTCGCCGTACGATTGCGCATCGGAGCCGTCGGCGTTGATGCGGCGCATCCGCACGTCGGCGACGTCGGAGGGCAGGAGAATCAGCGCGCCCGTTGCGCCGATTCCGGTGTACCGGTCGCATACGTGCTTGCTCAGCGCGTTCCAGTCGGTTTCGGGATCGCTCCGCCCGTCGAACAGTACGAAATCGGTGCCGAGCTCATGTACTTTATAAAAGCGTTTCATTCCGCGTCCTCCCCGAACAGTTCTTCAAAGATCTCGTCGGCATATCCGTGAACGATCGACTCAAACCTGCGGTAGGCGGATAAAAACCGCTTGCCGCGTTCCGTGAGAGTCGCGCTGCCGCCGCCCTTGCCGCCGACGGTCGATACCAGCAGCGGGAACCCGAGCGCGCGCTCGGCGTTTTTCACAATGCTCCACGCTTTCGAGTACGCCATACCCATCGCCGCGGTCGCTTTGCGCAGCGAGTGCAGCTCTTCGACGTGTTCCAGCAGCTCCGCAATGCCGGGCCCGAAAATCTTCTCGTCCCCGTATACGCGCAGAACCAGCGTATAGCGCAGATTCGTATCCATCCTGTCGTCCTCCCGCCTGTTCTTTCCATAAACAGTATAGCGTGATTCGCGGAAAAACACAAGCAAAAGCGCAAGTTTTCCCGTGACAGCGCATACTCTTTTACAAACGATTCAAAAAGGAGAGTTCGACATGGAGATACGAAAAACAACGCTGTTTTTGGAGACCTGCTTTGGGGAAACGGTCGCGCAGGCACAGATGGAGAGCGCGATTCCGCTGCCGCAGGGAAAGACGCTGGAACGCGTACTGTCGCAGGAGGCGGAGGTTGCGGTGCGCGAGGTCTCCTGCCGGGACGGCGCGGTGGTCGTAACGGGAACGATGACGATGAAACCGACGGTCGAATCGGCGGAGCGGCAGCCGTACGCGTTTGAGGCGGCGGCAGAGCTGTCCTGCGTAACGGTA